>NZ_JBEPBF010000014.1:0-114773 GCF_040298985.1 Streptomyces sp. NPDC001093
GCAGGACCGGCTGGAGTCGGCCGAGCAGGCGCTCACGGACGCCCGCGGGGAGGCCTCCCGGTACAGCGCCGAGGCCGCCGAGGAGACCGAGGGCGACTGCGGCACGGTCGCGCGGGCGGCCTACGAGGGCGCGCGGACGGCCCTGGCGGCCACTCCGGGCCAGTTGCCCGTGCTCGGCCGGGCCGGGGTGGTCGACGCGGGCGGACGCGGGCTCGTGGCGGTGCTGGGGGCATTGGTGGAGGCGTTCACGGGGGAGGCGGTGCGGGAGGCTCCGGTGGCACGGGAGGCTTCGGCGGCGTGGGAGGTCCCGGCGGCGTCGGAGACCCCGCGGACCCTGGTGGTACGGCAGACCCCGCAGGCCCTGGTCGCGGGGGAGGCCGCGGACGCGGTTCCCGGCGGGCACGCGCGCGGGGAGGGCATGTCCGACGCCGGCCTGTGCGCCGACGCCACCGAGACCGGCGGGCCCGCCTACGAGGTGATCTATCTGCTGGAGGCGGCAGACACGGCCGTGGCCCGGCTCCGGGAGCGCCTCGACGCGCTCGGCGACTCCCTGGTCGTGGTCGGCGGCGACGGCCTGTGGAACGTCCATGTGCACGTCGACGACGCGGGCGCCGCCGTGGAGGCGGGCGTGGAGGCTGGGCGGCCGTACCGGATCCGGATCACGCACTTCGGGCTCGGGGACGTGCACACCGGCGGCGAGCGGCCCCCGCGCGAGCGCGCCCAGCGGGCCGTCGTCGCCGTCGTACCGGGCGAGGGCCTGGCCGGGCTGTACACCGAGGCGGGCGCCACGACCGTCCTCGCGCGCCCCGGGGAGCCGCCCGCCAGCGGGGAGCTGGTGCAGGCCGTACGGCGTGCCCACGCGCGCGAGGTGGTCCTGCTGCCCAACGACGCCGAGCTGCGCCACACGGCCGCCGCGGCCGCCGAGCAGGCCCGCACCGAGGGCATCCGGGTGGCCCTGATCCCGACCCGCTCCGCGGTCCAGGGCATCGCCGCGCTCGCCGTGCACGAGCCGGAGCGCCGGTTCGACGAGGACGTGGTCCAGATGACCGCGGCGGCGGGCGCCACCCGGTACGCCGAGGTCGTCGTCGCCGAACACCAGTCCTGGACCACGGCCGGCATCTGCCAGGCCGGGGACGTGCTCGGGCTGATCGACGGCGACGTGGCGGTGATCGGCGCCGATGTCACCGCCACCGCCGCGACCGTCCTGGACCGCATGCTCCAGGCCGGCGGCGAGCTGGTCACCCTCGTCGTCGGCGACGAGGCCCCCGAGACCGTCGCCGAGCACCTCGAGGCCCGCGTACGGGAGTCCTACCTCGCCGTGGACACAGTCGTGTACCGGGGCGGCCGCCAGGGGACCCTGCTGCTCATCGGCGTGGAGTGACCCCGCGCCCTCACTGTCCGAGCCCGAGCATCCCGGTGGCCTCCGCCCGCCGCGCCCGGACGGTCTCGTCCTCGTCGTCGGCACCTTCGTAGGCCGCGAGCACGGCACGCGCGCGTGCCGCCGCCTCGGCCGGCCGGCCGAGGCCGGCCTCCAGCCGCCCGGCGGCGAGTTCGGCACCGGTACGGTCGTGCAGCCCGTCCACGCCCAGCGCGCCGAACAGCGCGGCCGCCCGGTCCATCTGGACCAGCGCCGCCTCGAACACGTCCTGGATCACGCCACCTTCGCCCTGCTCCCGCTCCCCGTCCTCCCCGTCCTCCTCGTCCCGCTCGATCGCCGAGCGGGCCAGCAGGTCGCCGAACTGGCGATGGGTGTGGGCGAGTTCGTCCGTGAGCTGTTCCCGGGACACCGGATCGGCCGCGTCCTCCCGTGCCCGCTCGCACTCGCGGACCGCCTCCGCCATCAGCGCCCGTGCGCTCTCCTCTCCGCCGTCCCCGCGCAGGGCCAGCCAGCCGCGGGCGCGCAGCGAGCGGACGAGGAAGGCCGGGTTGCCCAGTGCGCGCCACAGTTCACCCGCCCGCGCGTAAGCCCGGTCGGCTTCCGCCGGCAGACCGGCCTTGCCCAGCGACTCGGCGGCGAGGTGGGCGAGGGTGGCGTGGTCCTGCTGCTCGGGCCAGTGCCGGGCGGTCTCGGCCGCCCGCAGCCGGTGCTCGGCCGCCGCCCGGTGCTCGCCGAGCTCGCCGAGACAGTCACCGAGCCACCACCGCGCCTGTACGACGGCCCCGTCCCCGTGCGTCTCGGCGGTCAGGTCGGCCAGCGCCGACTCCAGCACCTCGGCGGCCTCGGCGAACCGCCCCTGCCGCAGCAGGAACCCGCCCAGCTGCTGCCGCGCCCAGGCACCCAGCGTGCCGCTCTCGCCCGCCTCGTCGGCCCAGTGCGCGGCCTCCAGCGCGTGCTCGGCGGCCTCGGCGGTCCCACCCCGGGCACCGACGACCTCGGCGAGCTGCAGATGCAGCTGGGCCCGCCCGACCGGCTCGACGTACGGCCCGCCGTGCTCCAGCGCGGCCCGCAGCGCCCGTTCGGCCCCGGCCGGGTCACCGGCCTGGTGGGCGAGTGCGGCGACCTGCACCTCGTACTCCACGGCGAACCACGGCAGCCCGGCGCCCACGTACGCGTCGGCCGCCCGCCGGAACAGCTCCGCGGCCCGCCCGGAGTCCCCGCGCATCCCGGCAAGCTCGGCCAGCATGCCCCGCGCCTCCGCGGCCCGAGCGGCCAACCGCACATCGTCCGAGCCCCGCCCGCCGACCAGCGCCAACACCTCACCCACGGCCTTCTCGGCCCGCTCGAGCCCATCCGGCGCCCACTCCTGCGCGGCCCCGCCGGAGACCGACTCCCCGGGCACACCGTCCTCGGGCGCCGGCCGCTGGGCGCCCACCCCGCCTGAGGACGACCCGCCGGGCATGCCGTCCTCGGCCCCCGACCGATCGCCGGCCGGCCCACCGGTGGCCGGTTCGCCGGGCAGGCTGTTCTCGGGGCCCGGCCGGGAGGTGGCCGGCTCGTCGGTGACGGGCTCGCCGGGTGCGGCGTCGTCGGGCTTCGGCCGAGGGGATACCGCCCCGCCGGTGGCCGGCCCGTCCGGCAGCAGGCCCTCGCGCTCCGGCTCGTCCGAGGGCGACGCGCCGGGGGCCGGGGCGTCCGGTACCGGGGCTGCGGCAGCGGGGCCGGCCGGGTCCGGCGCGGCCGGGATTGCGCGGCCCGGCTCGTCCGGGGCCGGTGCCGTGCGGTGCGGGGCGGCCTGGACCGCGGTCTGAGGGGCGGGACCGTCCGCGTCCTCCAGTACCGGGGTCCCCTCGTGCGCGTATCGCATCAGGATCCGGGCCCGGCTCATCAGCACCGACGCCGTCTGCCGTACGCCGGTGGCCTCCTCGGCGTACAGGGCGAGCGCCTCGTCGTACAGGCCGGTGACCGTCGCCAGTGCCGTGTCCACCTCGCCCGTCAGGGCGCGGACGTACGCTCCACGCGCGCGTGCCGCCAGGGCCTCGCCGAGGTCGCCCGCCGCCGCGTACAGGGCCGCTGCCCGCTCGAACAGCTCGATGCCCGCGGGGCCGAGGGCCATCGCCTCGTGGTCGGTGAGCTCCGCGCGGTCGCGCGGCTCCAGCTCCCTGCCGTGCGCGGCCCGTGCGACCGCCGCCCAGGCCTCGAGCGCGTGCGGCTGGAGGGTGTCCGACAGCCGCCGTGCCTCGGCGAGCAGGGTCGCCAGGTCGGGCTCGCCGGGCCCCTCCGGCGGGGGCGCGGCCACCGGGGCCGGCGCGGGGCGCACCGTGCGCACGCCCAGCGGCAGGCGCTCCACCAGCGGCCGCTGGGCCATACGCGCGCGTGCCCGGTCGCCGACGTACGACGTGCCGTTGCGCCGGTCGAACCGCTCGGCCAGTTCCCGCGTCTCCACGCGCGCGTGGGCGGCGAGTTCGCTCGCCGTCCAGGTCCGGCCGGCCGGCCCCGGCACCCGCTGTCCGCCGAGGCCCAGTTCGGTCAGCCGGTCCATCAGCAGCGTCACCACCGCCATGAAGTCCAGCCGGCTGCGCGGATGGCCGGTGTCCGTGAAGTAGGCGGGCCGTTCGGCGAGCAGCTCCAGAGCGCGCGCTTCGTTCCCGGTCAGCGCGCAGAACTCCACGTGGTCGGCGTACGCGGCGCGCATCGACTCCATCGGGCGGACGAGGCGCAGGCCCCGCAGATGGTTCGCGCGCGCCTCGTCCACACGCCCCAGCCGCAGCAGCGGATCCAGCGAGGACGCCAGCACGGTGTGCGGTTCGTGCGCGCATGCGAACTCGCCCTCCAGCACCGGCCGCCACAGCCGGAGCGCCTCCTCGTCCCGCCCGCGCTGAACCTGCCAGACGCCCTGCCCGTGCAGCTCGCAGGCGTGACAGTCGGCCATCCGGTCGCGGTCCGCGGCGAGCCACGCCGCGTACGCCCGCTCCGCGCGCGCCACGTCCCCGATGTGCGCGGCCACGCTGAACTCCGCGCCGCGTACGGCCCGTTCGGAGTACCCGGCGACCCGGTAGCGGTGCTCCATCTCGCCGAGCCACTTCTCGACCGAGGCGAGCGGGATGTGCGGCTGGTCCAGCATGCCCGCCGACATCCACTTGAAGACCCAGTGCAGCGAGTGCGCCTCGTACGCGTCGAAGTCCTCGGGCCGTTCGTCCCACATGCGGAGCAGCCGCGCGAACGGGACGAACATCTTGTCCTTCTCGGAGCTGTAGTTGTAGACCTTCAGCTGGTGCCCGAGCGCCTCGATGACGGCCAGCGGGATGCCGAGGCCCTCCGCCGCGGCCAGCAGCTGCTCGGCGCGCGCGTTGCGGGCGGGACCCTCCGGCTGCTCGGAGTTCTCCGCCATCGCCCGGCGCAGCGCGTCGAAGTCCGTGATCTCGCTCATCGCCCGTCTCCCTCCCCGTGGGTCGCCCACTCCAGCAGGCCGATGAACGCCCGGTTCAGCAGCGCCGAGTCGGCCGGCCTGAGCGGACGCTGCGCCATCAGCAGGGCCTGCCCGTACAGCGACTCGGTGGCGGTGCCGATCAGTTCCGGGTCCTTCAGCGAACCGATGCGCCGCACCAGCGGGTTGAGATGGTTGAGCACCAGACGCGCGCGTGGTGCGCTGCCGCGCAGCGATCCGAGGATGCCCGCCCACAGGTCGTCGGCCTGCTCCTCGGCCGCGGCGCGGGCCTGCTCGTGCCGGGCGGACCGGTCGTCCAGGTGCAGCGCGGGCACGGACAGCGGGTGGAAGGCCCGGAGGACGACGTCACAGCCCAGCGGGTCCAGCTTCGCCCGCGCGGCCGCCAGGAAGCCGGACAGGGCCAGTTCCTCGCCCGGGTCGACCGCGTCCAGGTGCGCGGTCACGGTGTCCGCGTCCAGCTCGGCGACCACGGTCCCCGGCCGCACCGACGGCAGTGCCTCGACCAGCTCGCCGTCGTACGTGTAGCCGCCGTTGACCACGCCGACGCCCTGCGCGGAGGCGATCGGCGCGACCTGCCGGTACTCCTCGACGGTCCGCGTGAAGTGCACGACCGGGTGCCGCTGGGCGAACTCCTCCAGGGACAGCTGTCCGTCGGTCGTCTCGAACGGCAGCCAGGGCAGCATCGTGCGCAGCATCTCGCGGTCGTGCCGGGCGAGGGACTTCACGCCCAGGTGGTGCACGGCGAGGAAGGCCGCGAGCCGCTCCGGATCACCGGCGGCGAGCCCCGTGAGCCAGGAGCGGATCCTTTCGCCGAGGGCGTCCCTGACGGCCGCGAGCGTCTCGTCCTCGTACAGCGACTCGCGCGAGGCCGTCGGCCGCAGGCTGTCGGTGTCCAGCACGCAGCGGACGAAGAACGCCCAGTCGGGCAGCAGCTGTTCGGCCCGCTCGGTCAGCAGCATGCCCTTCAGATGCACCCGATGGGTCGCCCGCTGGGCGGGGCTCACGGCCGCCGGCAGCACGTACGCCACCCCGCGGATCCCGGCCAGCGGCACGTCCAGGTCGATCGAGTCCAGCGGGGTGAACCCGAACAGCTCGTGACAGTGCCGGGCCAGCGCCACCCTTCTGCTCGCAGGGCTCGGATGCGGCCGGTCCCAGGGCGCGGGCAGATCGGTGACCGGCTCCTCGCCCACCCGGACGTCGTACGGCAGCAGTGCGCCGAAGTCGCGGGCGAGGGTCAGCACCCGCTCCGGGGCCAGCCACTCGGCCGCCCCGGGCCGCGCGGTCAGGTGGACGGTCGTACCGGGCTCGGGCCGCGCGGAGTCGGGCAGGGTCCGCACGGTGTACGAGCCGTCGTCGCGCGCGGTCCACTCCACCGGGGGCGCGCCGGGCGTACGGGCGCTGCGGCTGACCACCCGGATCCGCTCGGCGACCACGAAACAGGCCAGCAGCCCGATGCCGAACTGGCCGAGGAAGTCCGAACGGGCCTCCTGCAGGCCCTCGGCCCGTTTGGAACTGCGCCCGATGGTGGCCAGCAGGTCGTGCACGTCCGTCTCGGTGAGCCCGATCCCGCTGTCCTCCACGCGCAGACCGCCGTCCGCCGGGTACAGCCGGACCAGCGCCGGTGCGTCCGGCTCCGCGGCCCGCCGGGCGGTGACGGCGTCCACCGCGTTCTGCAGCAGCTCGCGCAGGTAGACCTTGGGACTCGAGTAGAGGTGATGGGAGAGCAGGTCCACCAGGCCGCGCAGGTCGACCTGGAACATGTGAGGTGGGTGAGGTGTATGAGGAGACTGGGATGCCTGGGATGACTTCGAGGTCTGGGAATCCATCGTCACTGCGCCGGAGGGGGGAGTGGGTGCGGCGCGGGGTCGGGCGGTCCCGGCGGGGCGGTGACCGCGGGGGATGGCCGGAGCGCGCCATCCTAGAGCCGGAACAGTCCAGCCGACCAGGGGTTTCCCCGCATTGTCAGTGCCGTGGTGTGCAATGGATCTCGTGCCCGCACTGCAAGAACCACTGAAGCAGCCACTGAAGTCGGTGCTCGGCCCCGCCACCGCGAAGGTGATGGCCGAGCACCTCGGCCTGCACACCGTCGGCGACCTCCTCCACCACTACCCGCGCAGATACGAGGAGCGCGGCCAGCTCACCCGACTCGCCGAACTCCCCATGGACGAGCACGTCACGGTGGTCGCCCAGGTCGCCGACGCCCGCCTGCACAGCTTCGCCTCCGCCAAGGCCCCCCGCGGCAAGGGCCAGCGCCTGGAGGTCACGATCACCGACGGCAGCGGCAGGCTCCAGCTGGTCTTCTTCGGCAACGGCGTCCACAAGCCCCACAAGGAGCTGCTGCCGGGCACGCGCGCGATGTTCGCCGGAAAGGTCTCGGTATTCAACCGCCGCCTCCAACTCGCCCACCCGGCCTACGAGTTGCTGCGCGGCGACAGCGAGGAGACGGTGGAGAGCTGGGCCGGCGCCCTGATCCCCATCTACCCGGCCACCGCCAAACTGGAGTCCTGGAAGATCGGCAAGGCGGTCCAGACGGTGCTGCCCACCGCCCAGGAGGCCCTGGACCCCCTGCCGCCGTCCCTGCGCGAGGGCCGTGGCCTGGTCCCGCTCCCCGAGGCCCTGCTCAAGATCCACCGCCCGCACACCAAGGCGGACATCGCCGACGCCCGCGCCCGCCTGAAGTGGGACGAGGCGTTCGTCCTCCAGGTCGCCCTGGCCCGTCGCCGCTACGCGGACACCCAGCTACCGGCCGTACCCCGCAGGCCGAGCCCCGACGGCCTCCTCGCGGCCTTCGACGACCGCCTGCCCTTCACCCTCACCGACGGCCAGCAGAAGGTCTCCAAGGAGATCTTCGACGACCTCGCCACGGAACACCCGATGCACCGCCTGCTCCAGGGGGAGGTGGGATCGGGCAAGGCTCAGCCACTGGACTCGCTCGTCCTCACACCCGCCGGTTTCCGTTGCATGGGCGACTTGAAGGCGGGGGACGAGGTCATCGTGCCGGACGGGGAGGTTGCCCTGATCGACGGTGTCTTTCCGCAAGGAGAACGCGACGTCTGGCGTCTGGTCCTTTCCGATGGAAGTTCCGTGGAGTGCGACGACGAACATCTCTGGATCGTCGGCACGGGCCGCGGGTGGCAGCGAGGTCAGAAACCCGAGGTCATGACGACCCGGGCCATTCGCTCGGACACGTTCGAGGCAGACGGATCCTCGAAGTGGTACATCCCCGCAGCAGCCCCCGTCGACCTCGGAGGCGACTCCGGTCCGCCGATGGATCCCTACCTGTTCGGCCTTCTCCTCGGGGGCAAGACGTCCCATGGGAAATGCGTTCCCGACGACTTCAAGAACACGTCGATCAAGAACCGTCATGCCTTGCTGCAAGGGCTTCTGGACACCGATGGAACTGTTCACGCCGACGGCATGAGCGTTTCGCTCTGTTCCGCTTCTCGCAGGCTCGCTGACGACGTCGCCTGGCTCGTACGTTCGCTCGGCGGCCGTGCGAGCGTCCTGCCGAAGCGCGATGCCTTCGACGTGTCAGTGGTGCTGCCCGACGCATACGCTCCATTCCGTCTGCCCCGTAAGGCCGCCCGTGTCCGACCCCGGCCGGAGTACCACACTTTCCGACGCGGAATCCGCGCGGTCGAGTACGTGGGGCGAAAGCCGGTCCAATGCATCAGTGTTGCCCACCCGAGCCACGCCTACGTCACCGACAACTTCACGGTGACCCACAACACGATGGTGGCCCTGCGCGCCATGCTCGCCGTGGTCGACGCGGGCGGTCAGGCCGCCATGCTCGCGCCCACCGAGGTGCTCGCCCAGCAGCACCACCGCTCGGTCACCGAGATGATGGGCGAGCTGGCCGAGGGAGGCATGCTGGGCGGCGCGGAGCACGCCACCAAGGTCGTCCTGCTCACCGGCTCCATGGGCGCCGCCGCCCGCCGCCAGGCCCTGCTCGACCTGGTCACCGGCGAGGCCGGCATCGTCATCGGCACGCACGCCCTGATCGAGGACAAGGTCCAGTTCCACGACCTCGGCCTGGTCGTGGTCGACGAGCAGCACCGCTTCGGCGTCGAACAGCGCGACGCGCTGCGCGGCAAGGGCAAGCAGCCCCCGCACCTGCTGGTCATGACGGCCACCCCGATCCCGCGCACGGTCGCCATGACGGTCTTCGGCGACCTGGAGACCTCCGTCCTCGACCAGCTCCCCGCCGGCCGCTCCCCGATCGCCAGCCATGTGGTCCCGGCCGCCGACAAGCCCCACTTCCTCGCCCGCGCCTGGGAGCGGGTCCGCGAGGAGGCCGGAGGCGGCCACCAGGCGTACGTCGTCTGCCCCCGCATCGGCGACGAGGAGGACGACCCGAAGAAAGCCAGGAAGTCCCCCGAGGACGAGGCGGAGAAACGCCCGCCGCTCGCGGTCCTGGACGTCGCCGACCAGCTGAGCCGCGGCCCCCTCCAGGGGCTGAAGGTGGAGGTCCTCCACGGCCGTATGAACCCCGACGACAAGGACGCGGTGATGCGCCGCTTCGCGGCCGGCGAGACGGACGTCCTGGTCGCCACCACGGTCATCGAGGTCGGAGTGAACGTCCCCAACGCCACGGTGATGGTCATCATGGACGCCGACCGCTTCGGCGTCTCCCAGCTCCACCAGCTCCGCGGCCGCGTCGGCCGGGGATCGGCCCCCGGACTGTGCCTGCTGGTCACCGAGATGCCCGAGGCCAGCGCGGCCCGCCAGCGCCTGAACGCCGTCGCCGCCACCCTCGACGGCTTCGAGCTCTCCCGCATCGACCTCGAACAGCGCCGCGAGGGCGACGTCCTCGGCCAGGCCCAGTCCGGCGCGCGCTCCTCCTTGCGCGTTCTCGCGGTCATCGAGGACGAGGAGGTCATCGCGGAGGCGAGGCAGGAGGCGACGACGGTGGTGGCGGCGGACCCCGAGCTGCAGCAGCTTCCGGGGCTCCGTACGGCCTTGGACGCCTTGCTGGACGAGGAACGGGAGCAGTACCTGGAAAAGGGCTGAGGTGCGGCGCCCCGACAGGAGCGCGGGGCCGTGTCGCCGAGCGGCTCCGCCGCGAGGGCGCGAGCGACCACGACGGACCGCCTGCCAGACTGAATCCGTAACCACCCCCGAACAAGGACCGAAGATGACCCGCGTGATCGCCGGCAGGGCAGGCGGACGGCGCCTCTCAGTACCGCCCGGCACCGGAACCCGGCCAACATCGGATCGCGCCCGCGAAGGTCTCTTCTCCACCTGGCAGTCCCTCCTGGGCGGCCCGATGGACGGCGAACGAGTCCTCGACCTCTACGCCGGCTCAGGCGCCGTAGGCCTGGAGGCCCTCTCCCGAGGCGCGAGCCACACGCTCCTCGTCGAGGCCGACGCCCGCGCGGCGAAGGTCGTGCGCGACAACGTGCGGAACCTCGGCCTCCCCGGCGCCGAAGTCCGGGCGGGCAAAGCGGAACAAGTCATCAGAACCGCACCCCCCACCGAGCCGTACGACCTCGTCTTCCTCGACCCCCCGTACGTTGTCACGGATCACGATCTTCGCGAGATTCTGCTCACACTCCACTCGGAAGGCTGGCTCGCTGAGCAAGCGCTCGTCACCGTGGAGCGCAGCACCAGAGGCGGCGAATTCCGGTGGCCGGACGGCTTCGAGGCGATCAGGTCCCGTCGCTACGGCGAGGGAACGTTTTGGTACGGTCGCGCCGCCTCTACGTGCGAAGACGCACGATGACCGGACCGGAGAGCGAGGGATCACAAGTGCGCCGCGCCGTCTGTCCCGGGTCGTTCGACCCGATCACCAACGGACACCTCGACATCATTGCCCGAGCCTCCCGTCTGTACGACGAGGTCTACGTCGCGGTGATGATCAACAAGTCCAAGAAGGGCCTGTTCGAGATCGAGGAGCGGATCGAGCTGATCCGCGAGGTCACCGCCGACTACGCCAACGTCCGGGTCGAGGCCTTCCACGGCCTCCTCGTCGACTTCTGCAAGCAGCGCGACATCCCCGCGATCGTCAAGGGCCTGCGCGCCGTCAGCGACTTCGACTACGAGCTGCAGATGGCCCAGATGAACATCGGCCTCACCGGCGTCGAAACGCTGTTCGTGCCCACCAACCCCACCTACAGTTTCCTCTCCTCCTCGCTGGTCAAGGAGGTCGCGGCCTGGGGCGGCGACGTCTCGCACCTGGTGCCCGCCCCGGTGCTGGAGGCCCTGAACAAGCGCCTGCGCAAGGTCTGATGGGACCGATGGGACTACAGTCGTCCCGTCCGTCTCCATCCCGGCTGTAGAGAGTGGCGAGCACAGGTGGACGTGCAGAAGAAGCTCGACGAGATCGTCTCCGCGGTCTCCGGCGCCCGGTCCATGCCCATGTCGGCGTCCTGCGTGATCAACCGCGCCGAGCTGCTCGCGATGCTGGAAGAGGTGCGCCAGGCCCTGCCCGGCTCCCTCGCGCAGGCGCAGGAGCTGATCGGCGACCGTGACCAGATGGTCGAGCAGGCCCGTCAGGAGGCCGAGCGGATCATCTCGAACGCGCACGCCGAGCGCGGCTCGCTGATCTCCGACACCGAGATCGCCCGCCGTTCGCAGGCCGAGGCCGACCGGATCCTCGCCGAGGCCCGCAAGGAGGCCGAGGAGGTCCGCGCCGAGGCCGACGACTACGTCGACTCCAAGCTCGCCAACTTCGAGGTCGTCCTCACCAAGACCCTCGGCTCGGTGGGCAGGGGCCGGGAGAAGCTGCTCGGCACCGGCCCCGGCCTGGACGAGAACGGCTACGAGGACGCGGACGCCCCCGAGCGCAGCCACGACCCGGAGACCCTGCGCCACAACGCCGACCAGTACGTCGACGTCAAGCTGGGCGCCTTCGAGGCGGTCCTCGCCAAGACCCTGGAGGCCGTCGGCCGCGGCCGGCAGAAGCTGCACGGCCGGATCGCCACGGACGACCTCGGCGCCCTCGCCGACGACACCACGACCTTCCAGCACTCCAGCGACGCCGACTACCTCGCCGACCTCGCGGCCCTCGCCGAGCAGGACACCGCGGCCGAGCGCCCGGACCGGCAGCAGCCGCCGCAGCAGTCGCAGCAGCCGTCGTACGACCCGCAGCCGGCGTACGCGTCGTACGAGCAGCAGCAGCCCGACCCCTACGGCGGCTTCCCGCAGCAGCCCGCCTACGGCCAGCAGGACCCGTACGGCTACCAGCAGGCCGACCCGTACGCGGCCTACCAGGGCTCCTACGACCCCCAGCAGGCCGCCTACGAGGCACAGCAGGCCCAGCACGGCCAGCACGGCCAGCCCGCCCAGCAGCAGGGCTACGCCCTGGACGAGACCAGCCTCTTCGACACGAGCATGATCAGCGCGGAGCAGCTGCGGGCGTACGAGCAGGGGCGCGGTCTGCAGTGACCCACCGGATTGGGCCCTGAGCGAAAGGTCCAGTATCCTGGCTCTTCGGTCGCGCGTACGTCCGCGATCGCCGCTGCCCTCGACACCGACGGGCGGCGGCCCTCCGAGCTCGAAGATCGAAAGCAGGAATGGCTTCCAACGCCCGCCTCGACCACCGCAACCCCCTCGTGTTCGACACGCACGAGCTGGGTCGGCGTCCTGGCGCGCTGCAGCGCCTGTCCCGCACGATCGACGCCCCCGCCGACCTCGGCATCCAGGGAGTCATCGGAGTGCCGGAAGGCGCCCCGGTGGAGCTCGAACTCCGGCTCGAGTCGGTCATGGAAGGGGTGCTCGTCACAGGCACCGCCCGTGCACAGGCCGAGGGGGAGTGCGTAAGGTGTCTGGAGCCGGTCGGGCTGGAGCTCGAAGCGGACTTCCAGGAACTGTTCTCGTACCCTGACGCCGACGACCGGGGCCGCGTGATCGCGGAACCGGGCGACGACGCCGAGGACGACGAGGACAGGTTCTTCCTCGAGGACGGCCTGTTCGACCTCGAACCTCTGCTGCGCGATGCGGTGGTGCTCGCACTGCCGATGCAGCCGGTGTGCCAGGAAGACTGCCCGGGCCTGTGCTCCGAGTGCGGAGCGCGGCTCGCGGACGACCCGGACCACCACCACGACGCCGTCGACATCCGTTGGGCGGCTTTGCAGGGACTCGCCGGTTCACTCGAAGACGGCGAGAAGGACGAGATGAGCGGCGGCGCGCCTCAGTCAGCACGCGCCGACGAGAAGCAGGAGAAGTAGCCGTGGCTGTTCCGAAGCGGAAGATGTCGCGCAGCAACACGCGCCACCGCCGGTCGCAGTGGAAGGCTGCGGTCCCCACCCTGGTTGCGTGCGAGCGCTGCCACGAGCCCAAGCAGCAGCACATCGCGTGCCCGTCTTGCGGCACCTACAACAAGCGCCAGGTCCTCGAAGTCTGAGCGGGCTGGTGAGAGGCACTGTGTCCAGTCCCAAGAAGGCGGAAGACGCCAAGGCGGACGCATCCGCCCGGAAGAAGGCGGACAACCAGGCCTCGTCCCACACGCTTCTGGAAGGGCGGCTCGGCTACGAGGTCGAGTCCGCCCTTCTGGTGCGCGCGCTGACCCACCGTTCCTACGCGTACGAGAACGGCGGTCTGCCGACGAACGAGCGGCTGGAGTTCCTCGGTGACTCCGTCCTCGGCCTCGTCGTCACGGACACGCTGTACCGCACCCACCCCGACCTGCCCGAGGGCCAGCTGGCCAAGCTGCGGGCCGCGGTGGTCAACTCGCGTGCGCTGGCGGAGGTCGGCCGTGGCCTCGACCTGGGCTCCTTCATCCGGCTCGGCCGCGGTGAAGAGGGCACGGGCGGCCGGGACAAGGCGTCCATCCTCGCCGACACCCTCGAAGCGGTGATCGGTGCGGTCTATCTCGACCAGGGCCTCGACTCGGCGTCCGAGCTGGTGCACCGGCTCTTCGACCCGCTGATCGAGAAGTCCTCGAACCTCGGTGCCGGCCTGGACTGGAAGACCAGTCTCCAGGAGCTCACCGCGATCGAGGGGCTCGGCGTGCCCGAGTACCTCGTCACGGAGACCGGCCCCGACCACGAGAAGACCTTCACTGCTGCCGCCCGCGTCGGAGGCGTCTCGTACGGCACCGGCACCGGCCGCAGCAAGAAGGAGGCGGAGCAGCAGGCCGCCGAGTCCGCCTGGCGGGCCATCAAGGCCGCCGCGGACGAGCGCGCCAAGGCGGCCAAGGAAGCGGCCGCCGCGGACGCCGAGGCGGTCAAGGCGGCCAAGGAGGCCGTCGCCGAAGACGGCGGTCCGGCAGCCGGGGAAGCCGCCGCCAAGGACGGCAACCCGTCGTCCGCTCCCGCCTGACCCACAGCAGTACCGAGCGCCCGCCCCGCCGCTGCCGACGGGGCGGGCGCTCCGCTCGTCCACCGCTTCGTACGGGGGTCCCGATGCCCGAGTTGCCCGAGGTCGAGGTCGTACGGCGCGGTCTCGCGCGCTGGGTCGCGCACCGCACCGTCGCCGAGGTCGAGGTGCTGCACCCGCGCGCCGTGCGCCGGCACATCGCGGGCGCCGACGACTTCGCGCACCGGCTCAAGGGCCACCACATCGGCACGCCCAGCCGCCGGGGCAAGTACCTGTGGCTGCCGCTGGAGGAGACGAACCAGTCCGTGCTCGCCCACCTCGGCATGAGCGGCCAACTGCTGGTGCAGCCGCACGAGGCACCCGACGAGAAGCACCTGCGCATCCGGATCCGGTTCGCCGACTCCCTCGGCACCGAGCTCCGCTTCGTGGACCAACGCACCTTCGGCGGGCTGTCGTTGCACGACAACACCCCCGGCGGCCTGCCCGACGTCATCGCGCACATCGCCCGCGACCCCCTCGACGAGCTGTTCGAGGACGAGGCGTTCCATCTGGCGCTGCGCCGCAAGCGGACCACCATCAAGCGGGCCCTGCTGGACCAGTCGCTGATCAGCGGCGTCGGCAACATCTACGCGGACGAGGCGCTGTGGCGCGCCCGCATCCACTACGAGCGCCCTACGGCGAACTTCACCCGCCCGGTCACCACCGAACTCCTCGGTCACATCCGGGACGTGATGAACGCGGCCCTCGCCGTCGGCGGCACCAGCTTCGACAGCCTGTACGTCAACGTCAACGGCGAGTCGGGCTACTTCGACCGGTCCCTGGACGCGTACGGCCGCGAGGGCGAGCCCTGCAGGCGCTGCGGCACCCCGATCCGCCGCCGTCCCTGGATGAACCGTTCCAGCTACTTCTGCCCGAGGTGTCAGAGGGTGCCGCGCGTGTCGTCGTAACGCGCGCGTGCCGCGAGGACGTCGTCCATGGCGCCCTCCACGCAGTGGATGAGCGCCAGCAGCCGCTCGGCCACCTGCCGGCCCAGGGGGGTCAGCTGGTAGTCCACGCGCGGCGGGTTGGTCGGCTGAGCCTCGCGGTGCACCAGGCCGTCGCGCTCGAGTGCGTGCAGCGTCTGGGACAGCATCTTCTCGCTCACGCCGTCCACGCGGCGGCGCAGCTCGTTGAAACGCAGTGAGCCCTCGTACAGCGCGCCGAGCGTCAGTCCGCCCCAGCGGCCCGTGACGTGCTCCAGCGTGCCGCGCGACGGGCAGGCCTTGGCGAAGACGTCGTAGGCGAGGTCGTCGTGGTCCTGGGCGGTGGCGCTGATACCGGCTGTCATGGCACAAGGGTACGCCCACACAGCGCTAACCACTAGGTTGCACTAACTGGTGGTTAGTGCTTTCCTTGGGTCACTGCTTCCGAGCTGCCCATTCGAGGAGTTCCTGTGACCACCCCTGTCGTTTCCATCGCCTACCACTCCGGCTTCGGCCACACCGCCGTCCTCGCCGAGGCCGTCCGCGCCGGTGCCGTCGGCGAGGGTGCCGAGGTGCACCTGATCAAGGTCGACGAGATCACCGACGAGCAGTGGCAGACGCTGGACCGCTCCGACGCGATCGTCTTCGGCTCGCCCACCTACATGGGCACCGCCTCCGGTGCCTTCCACGTCTTCGCCGAGGCGACCTCCAAGCGCTGGTTCGGCCAGGACTGGAAGGACAAGCTGGCCGCCGGCTTCACCAACTCGGCCTCCAAGAGCGGCGACAAGCTGCACACCCTGCAGTTCTTCCAGACGCTCGCCGCCCAGCACGGCATGACCTGGGTCAACCTCGGCCTGCACCCGGGCTGGAACGCCAGCACCGCCTCCGAGAACGACCTCAACCGCCTCGGCTTCTTCTCCGGCGCCGCCGCCCAGAGCAACAACGACCAGGGCCCCGAGGGTGTCCACAAGGCCGACATAGCCACGGCCGAGCACCTCGGGCGCCGGATCGCTCAGACGGCGCAGGTGTTCACGCGGGGGCGGGTCACCGCCTGACGGCGCCGCGGGGCGGGGAACGAGCCGAGGCGCACGGACCCCGCCCCACCGGGACAGCCGCAGCAGCGGAGAAGACCTCTCCGGTTCAGTACCCGAAGAAGTGAAGGGCCGGGTCTCCGACCTACGGCCGTGTAGTCGATCAACGCTGCGACCTGCGACGCTCGTGCGCGGACTCACCGCATGATCGGGCCGATCGCGGGTATACGACCGTCATCCCGGGGGCGGTTCTGTGCAAAAAGGGTGCGGCGCTATGACTGAGATCCCGGCAGAGGTCTTCGAGTTGGTGGCGCGGAAGGCTCTGCAAGACCTGTCCACCGCGGTGGACCCACGGGCGCTGGAAGCGCTGGCCGGCTGTGACGTGCTGATTCCTGCGATCGGCGGGATCCGATACACGCGTGACCGCAGTGA
This sequence comes from Streptomyces sp. NPDC001093, assembly GCF_040298985.1. NCBI lineage: Bacteria > Bacillati > Actinomycetota > Actinomycetes > Kitasatosporales > Streptomycetaceae > Streptomyces > Streptomyces sp. NPDC001093. Next base: position 16,510 of record NZ_JBEPBF010000014.1, read on the forward strand.
ACTTGTGCGGCTTGTGCTGCCGGTGATCGAAAGCGTCGACGACGCCCCCGCGGTCATGGTCTTCACCTCGGAGGAACGGCTGCTCAGGGCCTTTCCCCAGGTGCCCTGCTACAGGCCGGTCACCCTGCGGGACCTGGCCTCTCGCTGGCCGAGCGATGAGGTGGTGCTGGTGATCGACGCCGGGGACGAAGACGAGCTGACACTGTCCGCGCACAACGCGCGGTGGCTGCTCGGCCGCTGCCTCGTGTGACCGTCACGCAACCAGTGAGACTCCGCGGAGGTACCGAGATGAGTGCCGGAGAACGGGCCAAGGCAAAGGCCGAACAGGTCGTCGGAAAGGCCGTGCGGAAGGCGGCCCACGCGGTGCACAAAGAAACCCTCGCAGCAAAAGGCGCCGCTCTCGAAGCACGGGGCAAGATGCGGGGTGCGAAAGAACGGACCAAGGGCTCCCACTAGCTTCCTCGGAAGACCGCGTATGACCTGCGGGATTCTCAGTACCCGAAGTCCTGTGTCCACCAAGGCCCGCCCGGGCCGAAGTGGACGCCGATACCGAGGGTCTTGAAGTCGCAGTTCAGGATGTTGGCGCGGTGGCCGGGGCTGTCCATCCAGGCCCGCATCACGGCCGCCGCGTCGGCCTGGCCGCGCGCGATGTTCTCGCCGCCGAGGCCGGTGATCCCCGCCGCCGCGGCCCGGTCCCACGGCGTCTTGCCGTCCGGGTCGGTGTGGTCGAAGAAGTTCCGCGCCGCCATGTCGTCGCTGAACGACTCGGCCAGCCTGGTCAGCGAGGAGTTCACGGTCAGCGCGCTGCAGCCGACCTTCGCCCGCTCCTCGTTGACGAGCTTCAGCACCTCCGCCTCGGCGGCGCTCGTCGTGGCCACCGCCACCGGTGCGGCACTCGACTTCGGCGCCTTGGACGCCGTGCTGGACGGGGTGCTCGTCGGCGTGCCGGCCGGCGTCGCCCGCGCGGTCGGCGTCGCGGTCGCCGTCGTCGACGGCGCGGGCGTGGGGGAGGCCGGTGCCGAGGCCGGCTGCGACGTGGAGGCGGACGGGCTCGGGGACTGCGAAGGCCCGGAGTCCGAGCCGGCGCCGCCCACGGGGCTGTCGGCGCTGCCCGAGGCGCCGCCCTGCTCGGCGGCCGTGTTGCTCGGCGTGTCCACGACCTGCACCCGGTCGGCGCCGGTGGTGTGCGTGGCGCCGCCGAGCCGGTAGTTCTGCAGACCCGGCACCACGCCGGTGGCCACTGCGGCCGTACCGAGGGCCACGGCCACGGACACCCCCAGCAGTCCCGAGCGCACCGGCCTCGCGCCCTTCTTCCGGCGCCGGTGGCCTGCGGAGGGGGCGCCGGACAGGGCGAGGCCACCGCCCCCCGGGCCGCCCGGGCCGTCGTCCTCCGCGGAGAACAGATAGGCGTGCGCCTTGGCGGTCGCGTCGGCGTAGGCCAGGGGCTGCAGACCGGTCGCCGGGGTGTAGGCCTCCGGGTTCAGATACGGCGCGATGCCCCGGGGCGCCTGTGCACGCCGGAGGAGCTCCGTCCGCTCGCGGCGGACGATCTCACCCGGGTACGAGTCCCACCGGCCACCACCCGGGTACGGCCCCTGCCGGACCTCATCCGGGTACGAGTCCTGCCGCCCGCCGCTCGGGTAAGGGGCCTGCCGGAGGACGGCGGTGTACGAGTCCTGCCGGAGGCCACCGGTGTACGAGTCCTGCCAGGTGCCACCGGTGTACGAGTCCTGCCAGGTGCCACCGGTGTACGAGTCCTGCCAGGCCTCACCCGCGAACGAGTCCTGCGGGGTGCCGCTGCCGTTGTCGGAGCGCTGCGTGCGTATGACCCCCGTGGCGCGGCCCTTGGCGGCGCGGCCGGCGGCGGAGCGTCGGTGGCGGCCCATGTCCTTGCCCTCTTCCTCGTCCTCGCGGGCGGCCGGTGCCTGCGCGGCGAGTGACTTGCCATGGCCAACCCGACTCACCCGATCGAGTGAGTTTCATATGAGATGCATTGGGTCGGGACGGTACCCCATGCCGTCGGCGGGCGATGTGTCCCGCGCGACATCGGCTGGTTAGGTTGCACCTATGAGCGAGGATGTACGACTGGTCGCCTGGGTGCGCGGACGCGTGCAGGGTGTGGGTTTCCGCTGGTTCACGCGTGCCAAGGCGCTGGAGATCGGGGGCCTGAGTGGTTTTGCTCTCAATTTGGCCGACGGTCGCGTCCAGGTCGTCGCTGAGGGGTCGCGCGAGGGCTGCGAGGGGCTGCTGGACTGGCTCCAGGGCGACGACACGCCCGGACACGTGGTGGGAGTCACCGAGATCTGGGACACACCCCGCGGCGGCTACGACGGCTTCGCCATCCGCTGAGCCAATTCTGTAAAGGCGCGCAGGCCGGCGCACGGGGAGCTGCCGGAGGCACATGCGCACAGCAGAAACGACCTGGTGGTTGCCAAGAACGGCCCGGCGTGGCAGGCTCCGCAAGAACAGCTGATCGTCACGCCCCGAGGGTCCCGGATGACTCGCTGCGCCGCCGCTTTTTCCGGCCGCGCGCCCCGGTTTGCCCGCCAATACGGGGCGTGATCGTGTTGACCGTCAAACTTTTTGGTGAGACGCTGAAAGCCCCGCGCACCTTAGCTGTTTGGCATGGAGCAACACTAGAGCAACACTCGGATGTGCCAAGCACCGCGGGTGCGATCCCTCACGACCCACACCGCATCGGTCGGTCACTCATTGTGGAGGACCATCCATCATGGCAAAGGCGCTTCTCGGTTACGTCGGCGGCTCCGACCCTCGACTCCTCGCCGAGATGCGACGGCTGCAGCAGCGTGTCCAGGACCTGGAGTCCGAGCTCGTAAGGATCCAGGCGGAGAACGAAGCGCTGACGGCTGCCGCCTCTCAGGACAGGATCATGGAGAGCATCGACGCACACCAGGCGGAGCCTGCGCTCACCTGATCCCTGCATCGCTCCACGACAGCAGTCGCAGCGATTGGGCTGCCATATCAACCGCTCAGTTGATTCGGACGACCGCAACCCGGCCGTCAGAGTTGCAAGGGACGCTTCGGCGTCCCTTCTTTCTTTGCTCCACGCATCCTTTCACCCTCTTTAACGTACGGTGTGCCCTGCATGTTCAATGGCGAAACCGTGGGGTTGCGAGTGTCCGTGGAGTGAGATAGCCGCGCCCGGTAGAGTCCAGCGGCGTGCACCTCAAGGCCCTGACCCTCCGCGGCTTCAAGTCGTTCGCCTCGGCGACCACGCTCCGGTTCGAGCCGGGCATCACGTGTGTCGTCGGCCCGAACGGCTCGGGCAAGTCCAATGTCGTGGACGCGCTCAGCTGGGTCATGGGCGAACAGGGCGCCAAGTCGCTGCGCGGCGGCAAGATGGAGGACGTCATCTTCGCCGGCACCACCGGCCGCCCCCCGCTGGGCCGCGCCGAGGTGTCCCTGACCATCGACAACTCCGACGGTGCGCTGCCCATCGAGTATGCCGAGGTCACCATCACGCGGATCATGTTCCGCAACGGCGGCAGCGAGTACCAGATCAACGGCGACACCTGCCGCCTCCTGGACATCCAGGAACTCCTCTCCGACTCCGGCATCGGCCGGGAGATGCACGTCATCGTCGGCCAGGGCCAGCTCGACTCCGTCCTGCACGCCGATCCGATGGGCCGCCGCGCCTTCATCGAAGAGGCAGCCGGCGTCCTCAAGCACCGCAAGCGCAAGGAGAAGGCCCTGCGCAAACTGGACGCGATGCAGGCCAACCTCGCGCGCGTGCAGGACCTGACGGACGAACTGCGCCGCCAGCTGAAGCCACTGGGCCGCCAGGCGGCGGTGGCGAGACGGGCCGCCGTGATCCAGGCCGACCTGCGCGACGCACGCCTGCGACTCATGGCCGACGACCTCGTACGCCTGCGCGAGGCGCTCAAGGCCGAGATCGCGGACGAGGCGGCCCTGAAGGAGCGCAAGGAGGCGGCCGAACAGGAACTGAGGAAGGCCCTGCACCGCGAGGGGCTCCTGGAGGACGAGGTACGGCAGCTCACGCCGCGCCTCCAGCGCGCCCAGCAGACCTGGTACGAGCTCTCCCAGCTGGCCGAACGCGTCCGGGGCACCGTCTCGCTCGCCGACGCCCGGGTCAAGAGCGCCACCTCCGCGCCCCCCGAGGAGCGGCGCGGCCGCGACCCCGAGGACATGGAGCGAGAGGCCGCCCGGATCCGTGAGCAGGAGGCCGAGCTGGAAGCGGCCCTGGAGGCGGCCCAGCGCGCCCTCGACGACACGGTCGCCCACCGCGCCGAACTGGAGCGGGAACTGGCCGTGGAGGAACGCCGGCTGAAGGACGTCGCCCGCGCCATCGCCGACCGCCGCGAGGGCTTGGCCCGGCTGTCCGGCCAGGTCAACGCGGCCCGCTCCCGAGCGGCCTCGGCCCAGGCCGAGATCGACCGCCTGGCCACGGCCCGCGACGAGGCACAGGACCGCGCGGTGCGCGCCCAGGAGGAGTACGAGGCCCTGAAGGCCGAGGTGGACGGCCTCGACGCGGACGACGCGGACCTGGCCGAACAGCACGAGGCCGCCAAGCGCCGGCTCACCGAGGCCGAAGCCACTCTGAGCGCGGCCCGCGAGGCCCTCACCACCGCCGAGCGCACCCGCGCCGCGACCCAGGCCCGCCATGAGGCACTGGCGCTGGGCCTGCGCCGCAAGGACGGCACCGGCATACTCCTCGGCGCCCGCGACCGCCTCACCGGAGTCCTGGGCCCGGCCGCGGAACTGCTGACGGTCACCCCCGGCTACGAGGTGCCGCTCGCCGCGGCCTTCGGCGCGGCGGCGGACGCGATCGCCGTGTCGACTCCGGCAGCGGCAGCCGAGGCGATCCGCCTGCTGCGCAAACAGGACGGTGGCCGAGCGGCGCTGTTGCTGGCAGGGGACGCGCCCCCAGGAAGCGAGGGGCGAGACGGCGCGCGGCTCCGCAGCGCGGGCGCGCCCGGCCACGACGAACCCGCGGACACCCCACGGCCCGGCGCCCCCCTCCCCGCAGCCGGCCTCGTCCGCGGCCCGGCCGACCTCATGCCCGCCGTGCACCGCCTCCTGCGGGGAATCGTCGTCGTCGGCACCCTGGAGGACGCCGAGGACCTGGTCTACGCGCACCCGGAACTCACCGCCGTCACCGCCGAGGGCGACCTCCTCGGCGCCCACTTCGCCCACGGCGGCTCGGCCGGCGCCCCCAGCCTGTTGGAGGTACAGGCCTCCGTGGACGAGGCCGCCGCCGAACTCGCCGACCTGGCCGTGCGCTGCGAGGCGCTGGCCGAGGAGCAGCGGGCGGCAGCCGAACGGCGTGCCGAGGCCGCCACCCTCGTGGAAGAACTCGCGGAGCGGCGCCGGGCGGCAGACCGGGAGAAGTCGGCCGTCGCCCAGCAGCTCGGCCGGCTCGCCGGGCAGGCGCGGGGGGCGGCGGGCGAGGCCGAACGGTCGGCCGCGGCCGCCGCACGCGCGCAGGAGGCGCTGGAGAAGGCCGTACAGGATGCCGAGGGACTGGCCGAGAGGCTGGCGGTCGCCGAGGAGATGCCGGTCGAGGAGGAGCCGGACACCTCCGTACGCGACCGGCTCGCCGCCGACGGCGCCAACGCTCGGCAGACCGAGATGGAGGCCCGGCTCCAGGTCCGTACCCACGAGGAGCGGGTCAAGGGGCTGGCCGGGCGGGCCGACTCGCTCGACCGGGCCGCCCGCGCGGAACGCGAGGCACGCGCGCGTGCCGAGCAGCGCCGCGCCCGGCTGCGGCACGAGGCGGCCGTGGCGGAGGCCGTCGCCTCCGGCGCCCGGCAGCTGCTCGCGCACATCGAGGTGTCCCTCGCCCGCGCGGAACAGGAACGCACCGCCGCCGAGGCCGCCAAGGCACAGCGCGAGCAGGAGCTGACCGCCGCGCGCACCGCGGGGCGTGAACTGAAGGCCGAACTGGACAAGTTGACGGATTCGGTGCACCGCGGCGAGGTACTCGGCGCCGAGAAGCGGCTGCGGATAGAGCAGCTGGAGACCAAGGCGCTGGAGGAGCTGGGTGTCGAGCCGGAGGGGCTGGTGGCCGAGTACGGCCCGCACCAGTCCGTGCCGCCCTCGCTCCCCGCCGAGGGTGAGGTGCTGCCCGAGGACCCCGGGCATCCGCGCAACCAGCCCAGGCCCTTCCACCGCGCCGAACAGGAGCGGCGGCTCAAGGCCGCCGAGCGGGCGTACCAGCAGCTGGGCAAGGTCAACCCGCTGGCGCTGGAGGAGTTCGCGGCGCTGGAGGAGCGGCACAAGTTCCTCAGCGAGCAGCTGGAGGACCTGAAGAAGACCCGCGCCGACCTGCTGCAGGTGGTGAAGGAGGTCGACGAGCGCGTCGAGCAGGTCTTCACCGAGGCCTACCGGGACACCGCGCGCGAGTTCGAGGGCGTGTTCAGCCGGCTGTTCCCCGGCGGTGAGGGCCGTCTGGTGCTGACCGATCCGGACAACATGCTCACCACGGGCGTGGACGTCGAGGCGCGCCCGCCGGGCAAGAAGGTCAAGCGGCTCTCCCTGCTGTCGGGCGGCGAGCGCTCGCTGACGGCCGTGGCCCTGCTGGTGTCGATCTTCAAGGCACGCCCGAGCCCCTTCTACGTCATGGACGAGGTCGAGGCGGCGCTGGACGACACCAACCTCCAGCGGCTGATCCGGATCATGCAGGAGCTGCAGGAGGCCTCGCAGCTGATCGTGATCACGCACCAGAAGCGCACGATGGAGGTCGCCGACGCGCTCTACGGCGTGTCGATGCAGGGCGACGGCGTCTCGAAGGTCATCTCCCAGCGCCTTCGCTGAGCGCAGCCGATCAAGATCAACTCACTTTGTGTTCAAGAAGTGAACATAGAGCCCTTCGGTGTATCGAAAAACTCACAGCCGTTGAAGTATTGACTTCGAAACTTGAAGGCATAGTCTCTGCAACGTTGCTTTTACCTTCAGGTCTCACCTGTAAGGGCTCGCCCCCACCCGCGGCAGCGCTGCCGTGGCCCGAGGAGATACCCGTGACCAGCACCACGCAGGCACCTCAGTCAGGAGCCAGGACGGCTCAACCCGAGCATCTCGGGCACGTCATCTTCATCGCGGCGGCTGCCGCCATGGGCGGTTTCCTCTTCGGTTACGACAGCTCTGTGATCAACGGCGCGGTCGAGGCCATCCGCACCAAGTACGACATCGGCTCCGCGGCCCTCGCCCAGGTCATCGCGGTCGCGCTGATCGGCTGTGCCGTCGGTGCCGCGACCGCCGGCCGCATAGCCGACCGGATCGGCCGCATCCGGGTCATGCAGATCGCCGCGCTCCTCTTCGTCGTCAGCGCCGTCGGCTCCGCGCTGCCCTTCTCCCTGTGGGACTTCGCCCTGTGGCGCGTCGTCGGCGGCTTCGCCATCGGCATGGCCTCCGTCATCGGCCCCGCCTACATCGCCGAGGTCGCCCCGCCCGCCTACCGCGGCCGGCTCGGCTCCTTCCAGCAGGCCGCGATCGTGGTCGGCATCGCCGTCTCCCAGCTGGTCAACTGGGGTCTGCTGAACGCCGCCGGCGGCAACCAGCGCGGTCACCTGATGGGCCTGGAGGCCTGGCAGGTCATGCTCGGCGTCATGGTCGTCCCGGCCGTCCTCTACGGCATGCTGTCCTTCGCGATCCCCGAGTCCCCGCGCTTCCTGCTCTCGGTCGGCAAGCGCGAGCGTGCCAAGGAGATCCTCGCCGAGGTCGAGGGCAAGGACGCCGACCTGGACGTCCGCGTCGCCGAGATCGAGCACGCGATGAAGAGCGAGCACAAGTCCGCCTTCAAGGACCTGCTCGGTGGCGGCTTCTTCTTCAAGCCGATCGTCTGGATCGGTATCGGCCTGTCGGTCTTCCAGCAGTTCGTCGGCATCAACGTCGCGTTCTACTACTCCTCCACTCTCTGGCAGTCGGTGGGCGTCAACCCGACGGACTCGTTCTTCTACTCCTTCACGACGTCGATCATCAACATCATCGGCACCGTGATCGCGATGATCTTCGTGGACCGCGTCGGCCGCAAGCCGCTCGCGCTCATCGGCTCGGTCGGCATGGCCGTCGGTCTCGCGCTGGAGGCCTGGGCGTTCTCGTACCACCTCGTCGACGGCAGGCTTCCGAGCACCCAGGGCTGGGTCGCCCTGATCGCCGCCCACGTGTTCGTCCTCTTCTTCGCCCTGTCCTGGGGTGTGGTGGTCTGGGTCTTCCTCGGCGAGATGTTCCCGAACAAGATCCGCGCCGCCGCCCTGGGCGTGGCCGCCTCGGCGCAGTGGATCGCCAACTGGGCCATCACCGCGAGCTTCCCGTCGCTGGCCGACTGGAACCTCTCCGGCACCTACGTCATCTACACGGTCTTCGCCGCGCTCTCGATCCCGTTCGTCCTGAAGTTCGTCAAGGAGACGAAGGGCAAGACGCTGGAGGAGATGGGCTGACCAGCCCCGTGAACTCGGGGAGAAGGGCCAAGTCCCCGCTGCCCCTCTCCTCGTACCTTCCGCCGCCCCCGGCCCGGCCACTGCCCGGTCCGGGGGCGGCGGTGTCGTACGCGCCGGTCACCGGATGAGAACGCGGGCGCCGAGCCGCCGGGCCCGTGGCGTCGCCGCCTCGATGCCGTCCAGGCGGCTCCCGATCCCGTACGGCTGCTCGCCGAGCGCCGCGCAGATCATGTCCAGGTCCGTGCGCATTGCACCCCTCGGGCACGTCGAGGACCTCGAACTCGCCGTTCGGCCCGCGGACGACCACATCCACACTCGGACTCGCCGTCCCAGTGGAGCAACGCCGGACCCGCCCGGGCCACCGGATATCGCCGCAGGTCAGTCGCCCAGTGCCGGAATCACCCGCTCCGCGAACAGCCGCAGGCTCCGCCACCCCTCCGCCAGCGGCATCCCGCCCACCAGCGGATGCAGTACGAGGCTGTCGGCGCCCAGCGTCACGCACTCCTCCGGGGTGAGGACGCGGTAGACACCCTCCTCGCGCAGCTCCTCCGCCGTCGTGGCCGCCGACCTCACCGCCGAGCGGATCCGGCCCGACTGCCAGGAGGCGTAGGTCCGCGCCTCGTGCAGGAAGTGCTCGCCGTACTCCGCCCACGCCCGGTCCGGGTCCTCGGCGATGTGCAGCAGGGGAGTCTCGGCCGCGGGCATCATGACCCATCCCTCGGTGCCGTATTCGGCGAGCTTCTCCTTGTAGTACGACTCCAGCTCCGGCAGATGCGCGCTCGGGAAGAACGGCAGGCCGAGCCGCGCGGCCCGGCGGGCGGCGGCCTTGGAGGAGCCGCCGACCAGCAGGAGCGGGTGCGGGTCGGTGTACGGGCGCGGGGTGAGCCGTACCGTGCGGCCCCGGTAGGTGAACTCCTCGCCGGACCACGCCCTCAGCAGGGTCTGGAGCAACTCGTCCTGGAGCCGGCCCCGGCGTCCGAAGTCGACGTCGAACAGGGCGTACTCCTCGGGCCGGTAGCCGATCCCGGCCACCGTCACCAGCCGTCCGCCGCTCAGCAGGTCCAGTACCGCGATGTCCTCGGCCAGCCGCAGCGGGTCGTGCAGCGGGCCGATCACCGCCGACACGGTCACCGCGATCCGGCGGGTCGCCCCGAACACCGCGCCCGCGAAGGTGAACGGCGACGGCAGCCAGTTGTTCTCCGCGCCGTGGTGCTCCTCGGTCTGCACGGTGCTGATCCCGTGCTCGTCCGCGTACGCGGCCATCTCCAGGGCGGCCCGGTAGCGGGCGGAGAGCGCGGCGGGGCCGGCGCCGGGAGCGACGAGGTTGAAACGGACGACCGTGACGGGCATGGGAAGTCCCCCTCCGGTGCGATGCGGTGGAGGGGGACGTTAGCTGACAGAGCGTCAGATGGCCATGGGGGAGAGGAGGATGGGGTCGCCGGATGAGCGAAGCCGTACCCACGGATCCGCGGACCGAGGCAGAGCGCGGCCGGGTCGCGCTGTGGCTGGACCCGGACGACCTGCGGTGGCCGGCCACCGCTGCTGCCCCGACGACGCCGACCAGGACGCCCGGGACCGCTGCGGCCGCCTCCGGTTCCGGGCCGGTGCCGCCCTGCACAAGAGCGGCCTGCCCGGCTGAGGCCCGTCACACGGCCGCGGTCGCGCGCTCCTCGGCCGGCTCGGTGACCTCCGCCGGCTTCGTCACCGCCGGCTTCGGCAGCGCCAGGTACAGCAGGCCCGAGATCACGATCGTGGCGACCCAGCCGAGGCCGTACTCGCCGATGACGTTGTTCTTCGCGAGCGGGCCGGTGAACCAGTCCGAGGTCGTGAACATCAGGCCCGACACCAGGCCGATCGCCCAGGCGGCCACGGCCGCGGGGGAGAAGCCGCCCTTGTACCAGTAGGCGCTGGTGCGTGTGGTGTCCGTCATGGCGCGGCCGTCGTACTCGGTGCGGCGCAGCATGTCCGCGCCGAAGACGCCGACCCAGGCGGAGAAGGCGACCGCCAGCAGCGACAGGAAGGCGATGAACGAGCCCATGAAGCTCGTCGCCACCAGCATCAGCACCCCGCCGAACACCAGCGAGATCACGGCGTTCACCGAGACCGCCCAGTGCCGCGGCACCTTGAAGCCGAGGGTCTGCGCGGTGAAGCCCGCCGAGTACATCGACATGGAGTTGATCAGCAGCATGCCGATCAGCGCGATGAACAGGTACGGCACCGCGATCCACGTCGGCAGGATCTGGCCGAGGAAGGACACCGGGTCGGTGGCCGAGGCCAGGTCCGGGGTGGACACCGCCATCACCGCGCCCATCAGGACCATGGGCAGTACGACGATGCCGGCACCGCCGACCGCCGTACCCACGATCGCCTTCGAGGACGCCGTGCGCGGCAGGTAGCGGGTGAAGTCCGGCGCCGTCGGGATCCAGCTGACCCCGCCGGCCGCGATCATGCCGACACCGGTGATCACCGCGGCCGTCGAGCCGGCGCTGTGGTGCATCACCTTCGACCAGTCGGTGTTCGCCGCCAGATAGGCCAGGACCAGCACCGAGAAGACGGCGAAGAGGTACGTCGCGTACTTGTTGCACTTCTGCACGGCGTTGATGCCGAGGCCCGAGATCGCGAAGGTCGCGACGACGAACACCAGCAGCATCACCATGTCGAGCACGCTGTCGGCCTTCAGCCCGAACACGATGTCCAGGATGGTGAGCATCGCGTAGGCGCCGGTGACCGCGTTGATCGTCTCCCAGCCCCAGCGCGCGACCCAGATCAGCGAACCGGGCAGCAGGTTGCCGCGCTGGCCGAAGACCGCGCGCGAGAGCGCCATGCCGGGCGCGCCACCGCGCTTGCCCGCGATACCGATCAGACCGACCAGGCCGTACGACACGACCGGCGCCGCGACCGCGACGACGAGCGCCTGCCAGATGTTCAGGTGGTACGCCACGACGAGGCTCGCGCCCATGGTCAGCAGCAGCACGCTGATGTTGGCGCCGACCCAGGTGGGGAACAGCTCGCGGGTCTTCGCGGTGCGCTCGTGATCCGGGACCTGCTCGATGCCTCGGGTCTCGAGAGCGCCTTCGGTCTCGACGGTTTTGCTCATGAAAAGGGGGCACCAGACGTGGGGGGGACAGGGGACGGTCGGGACTCTACGCGCGTCAACCGAGCCGCCACCATCGTACTTTGCTCCGAGTCCTTGTATTAAGTGGCGTTTGTCTCTCGGAGGAAGGCACAAACAGCCTTCCGCGGTAACCCATGGCTGATACTGGAGCCGTTATGGAAACCGTCATCCTTGCTGTAGTCATCGCCGTGGTCGTGCTCGCGGCGCTCGGCGGGCTGGTGGTGGGCACCCGGCGCAAGAAGCCGCTGCCTCCGCCGCCCCCGAAGGCGCCCGACATCACCGCGCCCCCGGCCGAGCCGCACGTCGGCGAAGAGGCCGAGACGCCGCGCGAAGAACCGCGCCGGACCATCGAGGAGGTGGATCTCCCCGGCGGCCCCGCACCGGTCGTCGTGGAGGAGCCTCCCGCCGTCCCACCCCTGGAAAAGGCGCCCGAGCTCGAGATCCCGGAGCCCACCGCGGGCCGGCTGGTCCGCCTGCGCGCCCGCCTGTCCCGCTCCCAGACCGCCCTCGGCAAGGGCCTGCTCACGCTGCTCTCGCGTGAGCACCTGGACGACGAGACCTGGGAGGAGATCGAGGACACGCTGCTCACCGCCGATGTCGGCGTGCAGCCCACCCAGGAGCTGGTCGAGAGCCTGCGCGAGCGCGTGAAGGTGCTCGGCACCCGCACACCCGAGGAGCTGCGCGGCCTGCTGCGCGAGGAGCTGCTCAAGGTCGTCGGCACCGACTTCGACCGCACGGTCAAGACCGAGCCCGAGGACCGCAAGCCCGGCATCGTGATGGTCGTCGGCGTCAACGGCACCGGCAAGACCACCACCACCGGCAAGCTCGCGCGCGTGCTCGTGGCCGACGGCCGCACCGTCGTCCTGGGCGCCGCCGACACCTTCCGCGCCGCCGCCGCCGACCAGCTGCAGACCTGGGGCGAGCGGGTCGGCGCCTACACCGTGCGCGGACCGGAGGCCGGCGACCCCGCCTCCGTCGCCTTCGACGCGGTCAAGGAAGGCAAGGAGATGGGGGTCGACGTCGTCCTCATCGACACCGCCGGCCGCCTGCACACCAAGACCGGCCTCATGGACGAGCTCGGCAAGGTCAAGCGGGTCGTGGAGAAGCACGCGCCGCTCGACGAGGTGCTGCTCGTCCTCGACGCCACGACCGGCCAGAACGGCCTGGTCCAGGCGCGCGTCTTCGCGGAGGTCGTGGACATCACCGGCATCGTGCTGACCAAGCTGGACGGCACGGCCAAGGGCGGCATCGTCGTCGCGGTCCAGCGCGAGCTGGGCGTACCGGTCAAGCTGGTCGGCCTCGGCGAGGGCGCGGACGACCTGGCACCGTTCGAGCCGGAGGCGTTCGTGGACGCGCTGATCGGTGACTGAAGGCCCGGCACATTTACCGAGTGCTCATCGGAAGCGCCCGCCCCAAGGTGCAGTTGGGGACGGGCGCTTCGCCTTGCCCGGGGTGCGTACGACCCGGAACTTGACCACATACCGAAATTGGTAGGTGGCCGCGAGAAGTGCCCGTCCCGAACTGCGACTGGTGTCGGGCGCTTCGCCCTGCCGGGCGCGGGGACATACCCGGGCCTGCGGTCGATGTGCGACGTACGCGAGCGTGCCTAGCAGCAGCAGCAGCGCCGCCGAGTCGAGTGAGGGTGGGTGCGGCTCGTGGGTCGGGGTGCGGTCGTGGCGGAGGTGTTGGGGGCGGCGTTGGCCGGTGGTTGCTGTATTCGGCGGTCGGCTGGAAGCGCCCGGCCCTGAGGTGCAGTCGGTGTCGGGCGCTTCGTCCTGCCCGGCGTGTGTAGGGCTGATCACGCCCGCGACCGGTGTGCGACGTACGCGAGCGTGCCCAGCAGCAGCCGCGCCGCCGGAGGCCGGGTCGCCGAGTCGAGTGAGGGTGGGTGCGGCTCGTGGGTCGGGGTGCGGTCGTGGCGGAGGTGTTGGGGGCGGCGTTGGCCGGTGGTTGCTGTATTCGGCGGTCGGCTGGAAGCGCCCGGCCCTGAGGTGCAGTCGGAGTCGGGCGCTTCGTCCTGCCCGGCGTGCGTAGGGCTGATCACGCCCGCGACCGGTGTGCGACGTACGCGAGCGTGCCCAGCAGCAGCCGCGCCGCCGGAGGCCGGGTCGCCGAGTCCAGCGCGGGTGGGCGCAGCCAGCGTGCCGGGCCCAGGCCGCCGCGGTCGGAGGGCGGGGCGGTGAGGTGCGTACCGGGGCCCAGGCCGCGCAGGTCCAGGGCCGAGGGGTCATCCCAGCCCATGCGGTAGAGCAGCCGGGGGAGCTCCGCGGCGGCGCCGGGCGCGACGAAGAAGTGGGCGCGGCCGTCCGGGGTCGCGGTCACCGGGCCGAGGGGGAGTCCCATCCGTTCCAGGCGGGCCAGGGCGCGGCGGCCGGCGGCCTCGGAGACCTCGATCACGTCGAACGCCTGGCCCACCGGCAGCATCACCGCGGCGCCCGGGAACTCCGACCAGGCCTTGCTCACCTCGTCCAGCGTGGCCCCGGCCGGCACGGGGGGCGCGAAGTCCAGCGGATGCGCGCCGGGCGCCGGGCAGTCGGCGCGTCCGCACGAGCAGACGCCCGCCGCGGCCCGGGCTCCCGGCACCACGTCCCAGCCCCACAGCCCGGTGAACTCGGCGACGGCGGTGCACTCCGACGAACGGCCGCGCCGGCGCGCGCCGGAGCGGATCTCGCGAATGCCGCCGATCGTGAAGCCCATGCCCCCTCCAACGGGTCCAGCGCGCCGGTGGTTACGACACGGAACGAGACGGAAGCGGAACGTAACGCTACGGCTCCGCCTTCCCTGTTCGACGCGAGGTCAAGGCGGCGCCTTGAGGTGCAACGGGTGGCGCATCGGGGTGTTCGCGCCCCCGTGCGCATCACTCCGCCCACTTCCGGCCGTCCTATGTCAAGTGAATCGCGTACGGCCGACCGTGAGTTCATTCGAAGGGGTGGCGAATGGTGGCGTTTCCGGGATCCCCGTGGCTGAGCGGGTGATCGTAGGATTACTGTGAGTGTGCGAGTCCGGGCGGCATATGCACGGTTGGGTATGCCGGAGGCGAGTCGTCAGCTCGTTCGAAGGGTGAGAACCGGCGGACAAGAAGCCGTATTTACCGGCATTCTGATAAGGCTTGGCGCACTCGACGACAAGTGGTCTCAGGGATGGGGGCGTTCCAGTGAGCGGCAACGGCGGTAGCGGAGCGAACGCTGACAGGCGCCCCAATGAGCTGCTCGGCTCGTGGTTCGTGCGCAGCGGCTGGTCCAAGGGTGAGCTGGCCCGTCAGGTGAACCGCCGGGCGCGCCAGTTGGGCGCCAACCACATCTCCACCGACACCTCGCGCGTGCGCCGCTGGCTGGACGGGGAGAACCCGCGCGAGCCGATCCCGCGCATCCTCTCGGAGCTGTTCTCCGAGCGCTTCGGCTGTGTGGTCTCCATCGAGGACCTCGGCCTGCGCGCCGCCCGCCAGTCACCCTCCGCGTCCGGTGTCGACCTGCCCTGGACGGCCCCGCAGACGGTCGCCCTGCTCAGCGAGTTCTCGCGCAGCGACCTGATGCTGGCCCGGCGCGGCTTCCTCGGCACCTCCCTCGCGCTGTCCGCAGGGCCCTCCCTCATCGAGCCCATGCAGCGCTGGCTCGTCCCGAGCCCCACCTCCCCGGTCCCGCCGGAGCCGGAGCCTCTCCTCGACTCCCGCAGGCCGGGCCGCCTCTCCAAGCCCGAGCTGGACCTCCTGGAGTCCACCACGCGCATGTTCCGCCAGTGGGACGCCCAGTGCGGCGGCGGCCTGCGCCGCAAGGCGGTCGTCGGCCAGCTGCACGAGGTCACCGACCTGCTCCAGGAACCCCAGCCCGAGGCGACCAACCGCAAGCTCTTCAAGGTCGCCGCCGAGCTGGCCGAACTGGCGGGCTGGATGTCGTACGACGTGGGCCTGCAGCCCACCGCGCAGAAGTACTTCGTCCTCGCCCTGCACGCGGCCAAGGAGGCCGGAGACAAGCCCCTCGGCTCGTACATCCTCTCCAGCATGAGCCGCCAGATGATCCACCTCGGCCGGCCCGACGACGCCCTGGAGCTGATCCACCTCGCCCAGTACGGCAGCCGCGACTGCGCGAGCCCGCGCACCCAGTCGATGCTGTATGCGATGGAGGCCCGCGCCTACGCCAACATGGGCCAGCCCGGCAAGACCAAGCGCGCGGTCCGCATGGCCGAGGACACCTTCGCCGAGGCCGACGAGTGGGACGAGCCGGACCCCGACTGGATCCGCTTCTTCTCCGAGGCCGAGCTGTACGGCGAGAACTCCCACTCCTTCCGCGACCTCGCCTACGTCGCCGGACGCAGCCCCGCCTACGCCTCCCTCGCCGAGCCGCTGATGCGCAAGGCGGTGGAGAAGTTCGCCGAGGACGGCGAGCACCAGCGGTCGTACGCGCTGAACCTGATCGGCATGGCCACCGTGCACCTGCTCCAGCGCGAGCCCGAGCAGAGCACGGTCTACGCCTCCCAGGCCATGGGCATCGCCAGGAAAGTCCGCTCCGAGCGTGTGAACACTCGTATCCGAAAGACGGTCGACACGGCCGTACGGGACTACGGCGACCTCACCGCCGTGGTCGACCTCACCGATCAGCTCGCCGTCGACCTGCCGGAGACCGCCGAAGCGGTCTGACGCACCCGGCACCCCCCGCCCCGGCCGCGGCCGGTCCTCCCGAACTGCCCGACTCGGCTCCCCCGCGCCAGGTCATCGGAGAGGCCCGCCGCGGCCGGCCTGTGTCACGCGGGGGATCCTCCGGCGATGGTTGCGCCACGATAACGATCGGCGGGTCGCGCATCCGGCGGTTCATCCAGGCGTAACAAGCAGGGCACCTTCGTCACCCCGGCGAAACAACGAGGGGCTTCCACCGAAACCGCGCTGCGTCAATCTCGTGGCGCATAACCGGCCCACACCCCACACCCGCCGGACCGCTCAGGCACCGCCCGCACGGGGCCGTACCAACCGACGAGGAGACGCCGATGGCACCAGCCATCACGCTTGCCGCGGAGGCACCCAAGCTGTCCTCCGCGAACACAGGCTTCATGCTCATTGCTTCTGCCCTGGTGCTGATCATGACGCCGGGTCTCGCCTTCTTCTACGGGGGCATGGTCCGCGTCAAGAGCACCCTGAACATGCTGATGATGAGCTTCATCAGCATGGGCATCGTCACCATTCTGTGGGTGCTCTACGGCTTCTCCCTCGCCTTCGGCACGAACAACGGCCTCATCGGGTGGGACCCCGACTGGTTCGGCCTCCGCAAGATCGGTCTGACGGAGCTCTGGCCCGGCTACACCATCCCGATCTTCGTGTTCATGGTCTTCCAGATGATGTTCGCGATCATCACCCCGGCCCTGATAAGCGGCGCCCTCGCGGACCGCGTGAAGTTCTCGGCCTGGTCGCTCTTCATCGCCCTGTGGCTCACGCTCGTCTACGTTCCGGTCGCCCACTGGGTCTGGGGTGCCGACGGCTGGGCCTTCAAGCTCGGTGTGATCGACTTCGCGGGTGGTACGGCGGTCCACATCAACGCGGGTGCGGGGGCGCTCGGTGTCATCCTCGTCATCGGCAAGCGCGTCGGCTTCAAGAAGGACCCGATGCGCCCGCACAGCCTCCCGCTGGTCATGCTCGGCGCAGGGCTCCTGTGGTTCGGCTGGTTCGGTTTCAACGCGGGCTCCTGGCTCGGCAACGACGACGGCGTCGGCGCGCTGATGTTCGTCAACACGCAGGTCGCGACGGCCGCCGCCATGCTGGCCTGGCTCGCCTACGAGAAGATCCGCCACGGCGCGTTCACCACGCTGGGCGCCGCCTCCGGCGCGGTCGCCGGTCTGGTCGCGATCACCCCGTCCGGCGGCGCGGTCTCCCCGATCGGCGCGATCGCCGTCGGCGCCATCGCCGGTGTCGCCTGCGCCGCGGCCGTGGGCCTGAAGTTCAAGTTCGGCTACGACGACTCCCTCGACGTCGTCGGCGTCCACATGGTCGGCGGCATCATCGGCTCCCTGCTGATCGGCTTCTTCGCCACCGGCAAGGGCCAGTCCACCGCGACCGGCGTCTTCTACGGCGACCACTCCTTCACCCAGCTGTGGAAGCAGTGCGCCGGTGTCGGCGCGGTCCTCGCCTACTCGCTGATCGTCTCCGCCGTCCTCGCCTTCCTGCTCGACAAGACGATCGGCATGCGGGTCACCGAGGACGAGGAGATCTCCGGCATCGACCAGGCCGAGCACGCCGAGACCGCCTACGACTTCAGCGGCGCCGGCGGTGGTGTCATCGGCTCCGCCGCCCACGCCCCGGCCCTGGCCGCCACGCAGACCAAGAAGGTGGACGCATGAAGCTCATCACCGCCGTCGTCAAGCCCCACCGGCTGGATGAGATCAAGGAGGCCCTCCAGGCCTTCGGCGTTCACGGCCTGACGGTCACCGAGGCCAGCGGTTACGGTCGTCAGCGGGGCCACACCGAGGTCTACCGTGGTGCCGAGTACACCGTCGACCTGGTCCCGAAGATCCGCATCGAGGTGCTGGCCGAGGACGACGACGCCGAGCAGCTGATCGAGGTCGTCGTCAAGGCGGCCCGCACCGGCAAGATCGGTGACGGCAAGGTCTGGTCCCTGCCGGTCGAGACGGCCGTACGGGTCCGCACCGGCGAGCGCGGCCCGGACGCGCTCTGAGGCAACGGCACAAGACGGGAGTCGCTGGGTGACGGGAACGGACGTGCGCACGGAAGCAGAGGACTCGGGACCCAGCGGCTACGCGGCGGCCCGGCTGCGCCTCCTCACCGAGGGGGCGCGGTCCGGGCCGCCGCGCCGTGCCGCCCTCGCGGAACTGACCGACGACTGGCTCGCCGGGCTGTTCACGGCGGCCGCCGGAGAGCTCCCGGGAGCCTCCCTGGTCGCCGTCGGCGGCTACGGCCGCGGCGAGCTCTCCCCGCGCAGCGACCTCGACCTCCTGCTGCTGCACGACGGCTCCGACCCGAAGGCCGTGGCCGCCCTGGCCGACCGCCTCTGGTATCCCGTCTGGGACCTGGGGCTCGCCCTCGACCACTCCGTGCGCACCCCGGCGGAGGCCCGCAAGACCGCCGGGGACGACGTCAAGGTCCAGCTCGGCCTCCTGGACGCCCGCCACCTCGCCGGCGACCGCGGCCTCACCGCCGGCCTGCGTACGGCCGTCCTCGCCGACTGGCGCAACCAGGCCCCCACACGCCTCCCCGAACTGCAGGAACTCTGCGCCGAGCGCGCCGAACGCCAGGGCGAGCTGCAGTACCTGCTCGAACCCGACCTCAAGGAGGCGCGCGGAGGGTTGCGCGACGCCACCGCCCTGCGCGCCGTAGCCGCCTCCTGGCTCGCCGACGCCCCGCGCGAGGGCCTCGCCGACGCACGCCGGCGCCTGCTCGACGTACGGGACGCGCTGCACCTGGCGACCGGTCGCGCCACCGACCGGCTCGCGCTCCAGGAGCAGGACCAGGTGGCGGCCGCGCTGGGGCTGCTGGACGCGGACACCCTGCTGCGGCAGGTCTACGAGGCGGCGCGGGTCATTTCGTACGCCAGTGATGTCACCTGGCGCGAGGTGGGGCGCGTGCTGCGTTCGCGCGCCGTCCGTCCCCGGCTGCGCGCCATGCTGGGCGGCGGCAAGCCCGTCACCGAGCGCTCGCCGCTCGCCGAGGGCGTGGTGGAGCAGGACGGCGAGGTGGTGCTCGCCCGTGCCGCGCGACCCGAGCGCGACCCCGTGCTGCCCCTGCGCGCCGCGGCCGCCGCCGCGCAGGCCGGCCTCCCGCTCTCCCTGCACGCCGTACGGCGCATGGCCGCCACCGCACGCCCCCTGCCCACGCCCTGGCCCGCCGAAGCCCGTGAGCAGCTGGTCACCCTGCTCGGCTCCGGCCGCCCGACCATCGACGTCTGGGAGGCACTGGAGGCGGAGGGCCTGATCAGCCGCCTCCTGCCGGACTGGGAACGGGTCCGCTGCCGACCGCAGCGCAATGCCGTCCACATCTGGACGGTCGATCGGCACCTGATCGAGACGGCCGTCCGCGCCTCCGAACTGACCCGCCGGGTCAGCCGCCCCGACCTGCTCCTGGTCGCCGCCCTGCTGCACGACATCGGCAAGGGCTGGCCCGGCGACCACTCGGTGGCCGGCGAGATCATCGCCAGGGACGTGGCGGCGCGGATCGGCTTCGACCGCGCGGACGTGGCCGTGCTGTCCGCCCTGGTCCGCCACCACCTGCTGCTGATCGAGACGGCCACCCGCCGCGACCTCGACGACCCGGCCACGGTCCGCTCGGTCGCCGAGGCGGTCGGCACCCAGAGCACCCTGGAGCTGCTGCACGCCCTGACCGAGGCCGACGCCCTCGCCACCGGACCCGCGGCCTGGTCCTCCTGGCGCGGCTCCCTCGTCGCCGACCTGGTCCGGCGGGTCGCCGCCGTGCTGGCGGGCGACGCCACCGAGGAGCCGCAGCCCGTCGCGCCCACGGTCGAGCAGGAGCGGCTGGCGATCGAGGCGTTCCGCACGGGCGGCCCGGTCCTCGCGTTGCGCGCCCAGACCGAACCGGTCACCGAGGAGGAGCCGTCCGGCGAACCTCTCGGGGTGGAGCTGCTCATCGCCGTACCCGACCAGCCCGCCGTCCTGCCCGCCGTCGCCGGTGTCCTCGCCGTGCACCGCCTCACGGTCCGTACGGCGGAACTCAGCGCCCTGCACCTGCCCGACGACGTCGACGACGGCTCGGTGCTGCTGCTCAACTGGCGGGTGGCCGCGGAGTACGGCTCGCTGCCGCAGGCGGCCCGGCTGCGCGCCGACCTCGTCCGCGCCCTCGACGGCACCCTGGACATCGCCGGCCGGCTCGCCGAACGGGACGCGGCCTATCCGAGGCGCCGCGGCTGGCTCGCCCCGCCGCCGCGGGTGACCGTCGCGCCGGCGGCCTCCCACCACGCCACGGTGATCGAGGTCCGCGCCCAGGACGCCCCGGGCCTGCTGCACCGGATCGGCATGGCCCTGGAGAAGGCGGGCGTGCGGGTGCGGAGCATGCATGTGAGCACGCTGGGCTCGAACGCGGTGGACGCCTTCTACGTCACCACCGGCGCGGGGGCGCCACTGCCGGCCGAGGACGCGGGGTCGCTCGCGCGGGTGCTGGAGGAGACGCTGCGGACGTGACCTCGCGCCCCTGTGATGCCCGCTGCCGCGCAGGTTTCGCCCCCGTCCGCTCACTCGGGAGAGCGGGCGAGGACGAATAGCTTGCGGGGCCGGATACCCTGGAGGGCAGCCCGAACCGACTCCGACCTCGAGGACCGACGCCACCGTGTTCGACACCCTCTCCGACCGCCTCAGCGCGACTTTCAAGAATCTCCGCGGGAAGGGGCGCCTCAGCGAGGCGGACATCGACGCCACGGCGCGCGAGATCCGTATCGCGCTCCTCGAAGCGGACGTCGCCCTTCCTGTCGTCCGGACCTTCATCAAGAACGTCAAGGAAAGGGCACTGGGCGCCGAGGTCTCGCGCGCGCTGAACCCGGCCCAGCAGGTCCTGAAGATCGTCAACGACGAGCTCGTCACCATCCTCGGCGGCGAGACCCGGCGCCTGCGCTTCGCCAAGCAGCCGCCCACCGTGATCATGCTGGCGGGTCTGCAGGGTGCCGGTAAGACCACCCTCGCGGGCAAGCTCGCCAAGTGGCTCAAGGAGCAGGGCCACTCGCCGCTGCTGGTCGCCGCCGACCTCCAGCGCCCGAACGCCGTCAACCAGCTGAGCGTCGTCGCCGAGCGCGCGGGTGTCGCCGTCTTCGCGCCCGAGCCGGGCAACGGCGTCGGCGACCCGGTCAAGGTCGCCAAGGACTCCATCGACTTCGCGAAGTCCAAGGTCCACGACATCGTGATCGTGGACACCGCCGGCCGCCTCGGTATCGACGCCGAGATGATGCAGCAGGCCGCGGACATCCGGGACGCGGTCTCCCCGGACGAGATCCTGTTCGTCGTCGACGCGATGATCGGTCAGGACGCCGTCAACACCGCCGAGGCCTTCCGCGACGGCGTCGGCTTCGACGGCGTGGTGCTCTCCAAGCTCGACGGTGACGCCCGCGGTGGTGCCGCCCTGTCGATCCGGCAGATCACCGGCAAGCCGATCATGTTCGCGTCCAACGGCGAGAAGCTGGACGACTTCGACGCCTTCCACCCGGACCGGATGGCCTCCCGCATCCTCGACCTGGGTGACCTGCTCACCCTGATCGAGCAGGCGGAGAAGACCTTCAGCCAGGAAGAGGCCGCCAAGATGGCCTCGAAGCTGGCGTCCAAGAAGGGCCAGGACTTCACCCTGGACGACTTCCTGGCCCAGATGGAACAGGTCCGGAAGATGGGCAGCATCAGCAAGCTGCTCGGCATGCTCCCGGGCATGGGCCAGATCAAGGACCAGATCCAGAACATCGACGAGCGGGACGTCGACCGCACCGCCGCGATCATCAAGTCGATGACCCCGGGCGAGCGCCAGGACCCGACGATCATCAACGGCTCCCGCCGCGCCCGTATCGCCAAGGGTTCCGGTGTCGAGGTCAGCGCGGTGAAGAACCTGGTCGAGCGGTTCTTCGACGCCCGCAAGATGATGTCCCGCATGGCCCAGGGCGGCGGAATGCCCGGCATGCCGGGGATCCCGGGCATGGGCGGCGGCCCCGGCCGGCAGAAGAAGCAGCAGAAGAAGGCCAAGGGCAAGCAGCGCTCCGGCAACCCGATGAAGCGCAGGCAGCAGGAGCTGGAGGAGGCCCAGCGCCGCGAGGCCGCCGCGCAGGGCGGAAACGCCTTCGGGCTGCCGCAGCAGAGCGACCAGAACTTCGAGCTGCCGGACGAGTTCAAGAAGTTCATGGGCTGAGTCCGTTCCAGGAGTTCATGCGCTGAGCTCCGCTCGTACGTCCTTGAGGGCGCGCCCCGGCCGAGGGGGGCGCCCTCAGCGCATGCCGACGTCCGCCGTATGCCTTAACGTCCAGATATGAGCGATGCGGCGCCACCACGCAAAGCCCCAGACCAGCCGTGGCGCACCGAGGGCACCCCCGACGAACCGTCCCAGCGGCCCGGCGGCGGAAGGATCCGCGGCGGAAAGTGGTGGGGGCTGCTCGTCACCGCGGTGATCGTCTTCCTGCTGGCCTATGTCGGACTGAACTATCTCGGCCAGGGCAACCAGCCGACGATCTCGTACACGGAGTTCAGCCGGCAGGTAGCCGCCGGCAACGTCGCGACGATCTACTCCAAGGGCGACGCGATCCAGGGCCGGCTCAGGAGCGCACGGGCCAATCCCGAAGGCGGCGGGAAGTACACCCAGTTCAAGACACAGCGCCCGGCCTTCGCGGACGACAAGCTGTGGCAGAACCTGAGCAGCCACGGCGTCACCGTGACGGCACGGCCGGTGGTGCAGGAGCGCAGCCTGTGGTCCAACGTGCTGATGTCCCTGATCCCGATCGTGGTCCTGGTCGCGGTGTGGATCTTCTTCGCGCGGCGGCTCGGCGGGGCCCTGCCCGGCATGGGCGGCCTCTTCGGCCGCCGGGCGCCGCCCAAACCCGTCGGGCCGCGGCCGGGCACCGAGCGCACGACCTTCGCGGACGTGGCCGGCATCGACGAGGTCAAGGGCGAACTGGACGACGTCGTCGACTTCCTGGAGCACCCCGACGTCTACCGCCGGATGGGTGCGAAGCTGCCCCGCGGTGTGCTGCTCGCCGGCCCGCCGGGCACCGGCAAGACCCTGCTCGCACGCGCGGTCGCGGGCGAGGCCGGCGTGCCGTTCTTCTCCGCCTCGGCGTCCGAGTTCATCGAGATGATCGTCGGTGTCGGCGCGTCCCGCGTCCGCGAACTGTTCGCCGAGGCCCGCAAGGTGGCGCCGTCGATCATCTTCATCGACGAGATCGACACCATCGGCCGGGCGCGTGCCGGCGGCGCTTCCATGAGCGGGCACGACGAGCGCGAGCAGACGCTGAACCAGATCCTGACGGAGATGGACGGCTTCTCGGGCGCGGAGGGCGTGATCGTCATCGCCGCGACCAACCGCGCGGACATCCTGGACCCGGCCCTGACCCGTCCCGGCCGCTTCGACCGGGTGGTCAACGTGGCCCCGCCGGACCGCACCGGACGCGAGTCCATCCTGCGCATCCACACCCGGGACATCCCGCTCTCGGGTGACGTGGACCTGGCCCAGATGGCTCGCGTGACCCCCGGTATGACGGGTGCGGATCTGGCCAATCTCGCCAACGAGGCCGCGCTCCTGGCCGTGAAGCGCAAGCAGGAGCAGGTGACCGCCTCGGACATGTCCGAGGCGCTGGAGAAGGTCCAGCTGGGGGCCGAGCGCACCCTCGTGATGCCCGAGGAGGACCGCCGGCGCACCGCCTACCACGAGAGCGGCCACGCCCTCCTCGGCATGCTGCAGCCCGGCGCCGACCCCGTCCGCAAGATCACCATCGTGCCGCGCGGCCGGGCACTCGGGGTGACCATGTCCACGCCCGAGGTGGAGCGGTACGCCCACTCCGAGGAGTACCTGCGCGGTCGCATCATCGGCGCCCTGGGCGGGATGGCGGCGGAGGACGTCGTCTACGGAGTCGTCACCACGGGCGCGGAGAACGACCTCGAACAGGTCACCAACATCGCGCGCGGGATGGTGGCCCGCTGGGGCATGAGCGAACGGGTCGGCCGCCTGTCCGCCCTCCCGAGCGACGCCCAGCAGGCCTACGGCCTCTCCGCCGCCCCGCAGACCCTCGACGTCATCGACGGCGAGATGCGGCGGATCGTCGACGAGTGCTACGACGAGGCGTGCGCCAAACTCCGCGACCACCGCGGCCAGTTGGACGCCCTCGCCCACGCGCTGCTGGAACACGAGACGCTGGAGGAGGCGGACGCCTACCGGATCGCCGGGATCACCCGCCTGACCAAGGAGAGCGACGACTCCTAGGGCACGCGCGCGACGAGGTAGCGGAAGACGTTCGGCATCCACACGGTCCCGTCCGGGCGCCGGTAGGGGTGCAGGGCCTCCGTCAGCTCCTTGTCGACCTGCTTGGCGTCGGTCGCCGCGGTCGCCGCGTCGAACAGACCGGTCGACAGCAGCCCCCGTACGGCGCTGTCGAGGTCGGCGTACCCGAACGGACAGGCCACCCGCCCCGAGCCGTCCGGT
This sequence comes from Streptomyces sp. NPDC001093, assembly GCF_040298985.1. NCBI lineage: Bacteria > Bacillati > Actinomycetota > Actinomycetes > Kitasatosporales > Streptomycetaceae > Streptomyces > Streptomyces sp. NPDC001093. The sequence goes on from NZ_JBEPBF010000014.1 coordinate 41,147, forward strand.
TTCAGCCCCGCCCGCTGGGCGACCTCCTCCAGGTCGTCCCGCCGGGCGGGCCGCCAGCTGCGCGCGCTGCGCAGGGGATCGGCCAGTTTCGTCGCCACCCGCAGCACCGAGGAGGTGGCGCAGCGCTCCGGCGGACCCCAGCCGGCCAGCACCACGGCGGCCCCGCGCACGGCCAGCGGCAGGGCGTCCGCCAGCAGCTCACCGAGCCCCTCGGAATCGCCCGCGAGGCAGCCGATCGGCTCGAAGACGGTCACCAGGGTGTAGGCCGCGGAGTCCGTTCCGGCCAGGTCACGGGGCGGGCCCGCCACGAGGGTCACGGCACGCGCGCGTGTACGGCCGCTCACGCCGTGCCCCGTGCCGTCGCCGTACCGAGTGCGCCCGGTGCCGCCGCGCACACCGGGCGCGCCGAAGGCGTCCCCGTCGGCGGCGCGCGAGGTGTCCGGCAGCAGGCGCCGGCGGGCGAGGGCGAGCCGCTCGGGGGAGGCGGCGTCGACACCGGTGACGGTGGCACCTCTGCCGGCCGCCAGCAGCAGCGCGAGCCCGGCACCGCAGCGCAGGCCCAGCAGCCGGGTGGCGGGGCCCACTTCGAGCCGTTCGTAGACGGCTTCGTAGAGCGGCACCAGCATCCGCTCCTGGATCTCGGACCAGTCACGCGCGCGTGCGTACAGATCCACGCGGGGTGCGGAATCCGCGTGAGGCATGTGCTGCCGCGCGAGCGTAGGTGTCATAGGTAAGCGCCCCAATCCGCCGACAGTTCAGCGCTGTGCCCGGTTGTGTGGGCCCCGTGCCGTACGCGCGCACTTCCCACGTATGTCAGGTAACTCCCGGCCCGCTGCCCCGTCCAGGGGTCGTGGGGCCCCGCTTGGGGTCCGGGCGCCGGTGTGGCGAGATTTCACATCCCGGCAATCTGGATGGCCGTACGGTGTCCGCTTCGGGGGAACGGGCCGGTGCCGGGGGGCGGACGACGCGGGGGTAACGCCATGCGCGCCACGGACGCTGACCGGAGTGAGGCTGCGCGACGAGAGCGGCCGAAACGCCTCTTGCGCACCCGCCGGCCACAAGCGCACCGGTCGCTACAGGCCGGGTCGTAGGGCGGACTACGCACCAGCTTGTTACGAGCTGTGCGGCTTCTCCGCAGATCAGCGCACCCGCCCTCGTCCGGACGCATCAGTGCCAACTGACGGGTACGTGCAAATTATTTGGGATGCCCCGGAATAGGAACACATTCGAGCTCCCGCTCGTTGTCATTACGTGAGCACGACACAGACACCACCTGTACTCGCCGCAGAGCTGGCGCAGGCGTGGGCCGACATTCAGCGGTACCACCCCGAGCTGCCGGACCTTGCCGCGCCAGAGTCCCTGATCGGGGAGTCGTCGTCCGCGTGCGGGCACGAGCTCTCCTTCGAACGACTGCTCCATGAGGCAGTCCACGGCATCGCAGCCGCCCGTGGGATCCGCGACACCTCCCGCGCCGGCCGCTACCACAACCGCCGTTTCCTCGCGATCGCCGAGGAGCTGGGCCTCGACCACCCCGAGGAGCCGCACCCGAGCAGCGGTTTCTCACTGGTCACGCTCAACCCCGAGGCCAAGCGGCGCTACCGCCCCACCATCGAGCGGCTGCAGCGCGCGCTGAAGGCGCACACGGCGGCGACCTCCTCGGACACCACCCGCAGCTTCCGCGGCCCGGCCGCCCGGCACGGCTCCTCCGGCGGCGGTGTCCGGGTCAAGGCGGTCTGCGACTGCGGTCGCAACGTCCGCGTGGTCCCCTCGGTCCTCGCCCAGGCCCCCATCGTCTGCGGCGGCTGCGGCAAGCCGTTCAGAATCCCGGAGGTCGCGGGAGCGGCGTGATCACGAGCCGCGAAGCACCGGCATCTCGTGGGTGCCGGTAGTGGCCTCGTGACGCCGAACAGCGCACCCGACGTACGGTCACCTCCACGCCGGGTGCCGCTGAGCCATGCCCGGCCCCGGCTCACCCACCCTCGGCCAGAAGCGGCCCGCGGGGTATGGCACAATGGCTAGCTGTACTCGACAGCCGCACAGGACCCCTCTCTCCTCCGGCTGACGCGTCCATCGGGCACTCGGGTACCGCAACCCCACGCGGCAACTCGCCGTGCCCAACCACGTCAAATCCAGGAGAACCCACTCCCGTGGCAGTCAAGATCAAGCTGAAGCGTCTGGGCAAGATCCGTTCGCCTCACTACCGCATCGTCGTCGCCGACTCCCGTACCCGCCGTGACGGCCGGGCCATCGAGGAGATCGGCAAGTACCACCCGACCTACAACCCGTCGGTCATCGAGGTGGACGCCGAGCGTGTGGCGTACTGGCTGGGTGTCGGCGCGCAGCCGACCGAGCCGGTTCTCGCCATCCTCAAGAAGACCGGCGACTGGCAGAAGTTCAAGGGCGAGCCGGCCCCCGCGCCGCTGCTCGTCGCCGAGCCGAAGGCCGCGCGTCCGTCGTTCGAGGCTCTCGGCGGTGACGACGAGGGCAAGGGTGAGGCGATCACCCAGAAGAAGAAGGCTGAGAAGAAGGACGAGGCGGCTGCTGAGTCCTCTGCGGCTGAGTCGACCGAGGCCTGAGCAGCATGCTCGAAGAGGCGCTTGAGCACCTCGTGAAGGGCATCGTCGACAACCCTGACGATGTGCAGGTCGCCTCGCGCAACCTGCGCCGCGGGCGCGTGCTCGAGGTCCGGGTCCACCCCGACGACCTCGGCAAGGTGATCGGCCGCAACGGCCGCACCGCGCGCGCTCTGCGCACCGTCGTGGGCGCCATCGGCGGTCGCGGTGTCCGCGTCGACCTCGTCGACGTGGACCACGTCCGCTGACGCTTCATCGCAACCGGCTCGGGCCGGGGAGGGCCACTGGGCCGTCCCCGGCCCGCAGTCGTATGACAGGAGATCAAGCACAGTGCAGCTGGTAGTCGCGCGGATCGGCCGCGCCCATGGCATCAAGGGCGAGGTCACCGTGGAGGTACGCACCGACGAGCCGGAGCTGCGGCTCGCCCCGGGCGCCGTCCTGGCCACCGACCCGGCCTCCACCGGGCCGCTCACCATCGCCACCGGCCGGGTCCACAGCGGCCGGCTCCTCCTGCGCTTCGAGGGCGTCACCGACCGCAACGCCGCCGAAGCCCTCCGGAACACCCTCCTGATCGCCGAGGTCGACCCGGAGGAACTGCCCGAGGGCGAGGACGAGTACTACGACCATCAGCTCATCGACCTCGACGTGGTCACCGAGGACGGCGTGGAGGTCGGCCGGATCACCGAGATCTCGCACCTGCCCTCCCAGGACCTGTTCATCGTGGAGCGCCCGGACGGGACCGAGGTGATGATCCCCTTCGTCGAGGAGATCGTGGCCGACATCGACCTCGCGGAGCAGAAGGCGGTCATCACCCCTCCGCCGGGCCTGATCGACGACCGCGCCGAGGTCGCCTCCCCCGGCGACACAGGGGAAGAGTCGTAATGCGCCTCGACGTCGTCACGATCTTCCCCGAGTACCTGGACCCGCTGAACGTCTCCCTCGTCGGCAAGGCACGCGCGCGTGGGCGGCTCGATGTCCAGGTGCACGACCTGCGCGCGTGGACGTACGACCGCCACAACACCGTCGACGACACCCCGTACGGCGGCGGCCCCGGCATGGTCATGAAGACCGAGCCCTGGGGCGACGCGCTGGACACGATCCTCGCCGACGGCTACGAGACCGGCGGCCGGGCGCCCGCGCTGATCGTGCCCACGCCCAGCGGCCGGCCCTTCACCCAGGAACTCGCCGTGGAGCTCTCCGAGCGACCCTGGCTGATCTTCACACCGGCCCGCTACGAGGGCATCGACCGGCGCGTCATGGACGAGTACGCCACGCGCGTGCCCGTCTACGAGGTCTCCATCGGTGACTATGTGCTGGCCGGCGGCGAGGCGGCCGTCCTGGTCATCACGGAGGCCGTCGCCCGGCTGCTGCCCGGCGTCCTCGGCAACGCCGAGTCCCACCGGGACGACTCCTTCGCGCCCGGCGCCATGGCGAGCCTCCTGGAAGGCCCCGTCTACACCAAGCCGCCCCTCTGGCGCGGCCGGGACATCCCGGACGTGCTGCTCAGCGGCCACCACGGGAAGATCGCCCGCTGGCGCCGCGACGAGGCCCTCAGGCGTACGACGGCCAACCGGCCCGACCTGATCGAGCGCTGCGACCCCAAGGCCTTCGACAAGAAGGACCGCGAGATGCTCTCCATCCTGGGCTGGGAACCGGACCCGGAAGGCCACCCGTACGGCCGATTTTGGCGGCGGGCCGAGGGCATGGAAGAATAGACCGCTGTTGTGCGCCCGTCCGGCGTGCGCCCCTGCCACGGGGGGACACGACGCCCGCCCCGACCCGCACACGGCTTCGTGCAAACACCTAGTTTCCGTTGATGACCTGTGGCATCAGCGAAGAAAGCAGACGAAATGTCTCACCTGCTCGACTCCGTCGACGCCGCGTCGCTGCGCAGCGACATCCCGGCCTTCCGCCCGGGTGACACCGTCAACGTCCACGTCCGCGTCATCGAGGGCAACCGCTCCCGTGTGCAGCAGTTCAAGGGCGTTGTGATCCGTCGCCAGGGCTCCGGTGTCCGCGAGACCTTCACGGTCCGCAAGGTCTCGTTCTCCGTCGGCGTCGAGCGCACCTTCCCGGTGCACACCCCGATCGTCGAGAAGATCGAGCTGGTCACCCGTGGTGACGTGCGCCGCGCCAAGCTGTACTACCTCCGTGACCTGCGCGGCAAGGCCGCGAAGATCAAGGAGAAGCGCGAGAGCTGAGCGCTCTCCGGAGCCCATGGCGGGGCGGGATAGCATCTCGCCCCGATGGACACCGAAGCACAGCCGACGGAACGCGACCGCCCCTCCCACCCGGATTCCCCGGTGCCGGAGGGACGGTCGCGTTTCGCGTTGGCCGGGCGGATCGCCAACTGGCTGCCGGGCGGCCGGATCACCCTCACACTCTTGCTCTGCCTGGCGTTTTTGCTCGTCCTCAACGCTTTCGTGGTGCAACCGTTCCAGATTCCGAGCGGATCCATGGAACAGGGCTTGAGGATCGGGGACCGCGTTCTCGTAAATAAGTTGGCGTACCGTTTCGGTGCCCGGCCGCGCCGCGGCGATGTGATCGTGTTCGACGGTACGGGGTATTTCGGGGACGCCGACTACATCAAGCGCGTTGTCGGTGTGGGGGGAGACCATGTGGTCTGCTGCGACAGGCAGGGGAGGATCGAGGTGAACGGCCGCGCCGTCGACGAGTCGGCGTTCCTCTATCCCGGGGACAGCGCCTCCAGCGTGCCCTTCGACATCGTCGTACCCGCCGGCCGCCTGTTCGTCCTCGGCGACCACCGCAGCGACTCCAGCGACTCCCGCGCCCATCTCGGCTCGCCCGGCGGCGGCATGATCCCGGTCGGCGACGTCATCGGCCGCGCCGACTGGATCGTGTGGCCGTACGACCACTGGACGCACCTGACGGCGCCCTCCGCCTACGCGCGCGTGCCCGCCCCGGAGGGCGCGCATGGGTAACCGCGGCAAACCGCGCGGGGTGCCCAGCAGCCCCGCCGACAATCTGCTGCCCACCGGATCGCGCCGCACCTCCGCGCCCGGCGGCGGCCGTACGCGCGCGGAGCGGCGGAAACTCCAGCGCAAGGTCAAACGCAAGCGCCGGCGTTCAGCCGTCCGGGAGATCCCCCTTCTGGTCGGCGTGGCCGTCCTCATAGCGCTGGTCCTGAAGACCTTCCTCGTCCAGGCGTTCGTGATCCCGTCGGGCTCGATGGAGCAGACGATCCGGATCGGCGACCGCGTCCTGGTCGACAAGCTCACCCCGTGGTTCGGCGCCGAGCCGCAGCGCGGGGACGTCGTCGTCTTCCACGACCCGGGCGGCTGGCTGGCCGACGAGCAGACGGCCAAGAAGCACGACCCGGTCGTCGTCAAGCAGCTCAAGGAAGGCCTCACCTTCATCGGGCTGCTCCCCTCCGACAACGAGAAGGACCTGATCAAGCGGGTCGTCGGGGTCGGCGGCGACCACGTCAAGTGCTGTGACAGCCAGGGCCGGGTCACCGTCAACGGCGTGCCGCTCACCGAAGGGGATTACATCTATCCGGGTGACGCCCCGTCCGCCCAGCCCTTCGACATCACCGTTCCCCAGGGTCGGCTGTGGGTCATGGGCGACCACCGGGGCAACTCCGCGGACTCCCGTTTCCACCAGAACACCCCGTACGGCGGAACGGTGTCCGAGAAATCCGTGGTCGGCCGCGCCGTCGCCATCGGCTGGCCGATCGGCCACTGGACACGCCTTGAAGAACCTAAAACCTTCGCAAGCGTCGCCGACTCCGCGTCGCGTGCGACCGCCGGTCCCTCGCTGTCGCATAGGGTTGCCCCCGAGAATCCGAACGGAACGACCCAGCTCCCGACCCCTGCGGAACTCCCGCTCGTTATGGGAGTGGTGGGCCTGCGTCGAATGTGGAGCAGGCAGCGGCACAGAGTAAGGAGTTGGCGTGGGGGATGTGGCGGTTGGCGCACGGTCGGGGCACGACGGCGAGGAGCACCGCGGACACCCCGTGGAAGCGAACGCCCCCGTGCCGGACGGCGCCATGACCTCCGGGAATGACGCGGCGGGCGACGAGGGCACGCCGGACGACGGACAGCGGCCGAGGACCGAGGGCGCCGGTGCGGGCGAGGCCGCGGACCGGCCGAGGAAGCCGCGCTCCTTCTGGAAGGAGCTGCCGATCCTCGTCGTCATCGCGCTGGTGCTGGCGCTGCTGATCAAGACGTTCCTGGTGCAGGCGTTCTCGATCCCGTCCGCCTCGATGCAGAACACCCTCCAGGTGGGTGACCGCGTCCTGGTCGACAAACTCACCCCGTGGTTCGGCTCCAAGCCCGAGCGCGGCGAGGTCGTGGTCTTCCACGATCCGGACAACTGGCTGGCGGGTGAACCGGCGGCGAGCCCGAACGCCGTGCAGCAGGTCCTCAGCTGGATCGGCCTGATGCCGTCCGCCAACGAGAAGGACCTCATCAAGCGCGTGATCGGCGTCGGCGGCGACACGGTCCAGTGCAAGAACACCGGCCCGCTGCTGGTCAACGGCAAGCCCCTGAACGAGCCGTACGTCTACCCCGGCAACACGCCGTGCACGGACGACGAGGTGGGCGGCCAGTTCAAGGTGACGGTCCCCCAGGGCTACATCTGGGTGATGGGCGACCACCGCCAGAACTCCCGCGACTCGCGCTACAACCAGTCCGACAAGCACCACGGCATGGTCCCGGTCAGCGACGTCGTGGGCCGCGCCATCGTCAAGGCCTGGCCGATCAACCGCTGGGGCACCCTGCCCGTCCCGGACACCTTCGACCAGCCCGGCATCAACCAGCAGTCCACGGAGTCCGCCGCCCTGACGGTGGCCCCGCAGGGTGTGGCCATCGCCGCGGTACTGCCGGTGGCGGTGTGGCGGCGTCGGCGCGCGGACCGGCTGGAGACCAGGGCGGAGCGGAAGACGACCGCGGGCAGCCGGTGACCGCGGAGGTCCCGGCGCTCCCCGACGGGTGGACGGTGGACCGCCTGCGCGCCCACTCGGGCGACGCGCGCGCCGTCGCGCTCTCCCCGGACCGGCACGTCCACGTCGAGGACGGCAGCGGCGGCCCCCACCAGCCGCTGCGCCCCTCGTACGTGCTGGCCTTCGGTGAACTCTGCCTCGTCGACCACGACGGGGAGTGGTACATGGGGACCCTCCACGACGACGGCTCGGTGGGCTGTTGGGCCTCGTACGGGCCCGACCTGGCCGAGGCGATCCGGAACCTGTGAGTCCGGGGCCCGCCGGGTCTTTGCCCCCGCTCCGGCGCCGGTCGGGAAACAGGGGCTGCCCCCGCCCGGTACTGCCGGGTAGGGTGCGGGTCCATGGGTGGCGAGAGCACGACGCGTACGGCCCCGCACAGCGGCGGGACAGGCACGGCACAGCCCGGCGGCAGCCGGCTCGGGCAGCGGCTTTCCTCAGTGGCCGTGGCACTGGGTCTGGTGCTGTTCCTCGGCGGATTCGCCTGGGCGGCGGTGACCTACCGGCCGTACACCGTGCCGACCAGCTCGATGACGCCCACGATCGACGCCGGTGACCGGGTGCTCGCGCAGAAGGTCGACGGCGGTCAGGTGAAGCGCGGTGACGTCGTCGTCTTCACGGACAAGAGCTGGGTCACCAACGCCAAGGTGGTCAAGCGCGTCGTCGCGGTCGGCGGCGACACCGTCTCCTGCTGCACGAACGGCAAGCTGACCGTCAACGGCAAGCAGATCGACGAGCCCTATCTGCCCAAGGGCAGCCTGGCGGAGATCAAGAACTTCCCGACGGTGACCGTTCCCCAGGGCCGTCTGTTCCTCCTCGGCGACGAGCGCCAGGGTTCCCTGGACTCCACGGCCCACCTCACCGACGCGGCCAAGGGCACGGTCTCCCGTGACGCCGTGAACGCCCGCGTGGACGCGGTCATCTGGCCCTGGAAGGGCTCGCTGATGCGCCCCACCGGCTTCGAGTCCCTCGGCGCGCTCTCCCAGCCCGGTCCCCTGTCCACCATCGAGCTGCTGATCGTCGCCGGCGCCGTCCTGGTGCTGGCCGGCGGCGCCTACGGCCCGATCGCGGGGCGCATGGGCCGCTCCCGCGCGCGTGCCGCCCGCCCGGAGGCGGCCGGTGTCCGCTGAGACCACGCGGACCGGCGAGGACTCCTACGAGGGCGGGCTGCGCAGGGTGGCCCGGGTGGTCCTCCTCGACCCACAGGACCGCGTCCTGCTCCTGCACGGCCATGAGCCGGACGATCCGGCTGACGACTGGTGGTTCACCCCGGGCGGGGGCCTGGAGGGTGCCGAGACGCGCGAGGAGGCCGCGCTCAGGGAACTCGCCGAGGAGACCGGCATCACCGACGTGGAACTCGGCCCGGTGCTGTGGCGCCGCATGTGCTCCTTCCCGTTCGCGGGCCGCCGCTGGGACCAGGACGAGTGGTACTACCTGGCCCGTACGACGCAGACGGCCACCGCGGCCCAGGGGCTGACGGAGCTGGAGCGGCGCAGCGTCGCCGGAGCGCGCTGGTGGACGTGTCAGGAACTGACCCGGGCACATGAGACGGTGTATCCGACCAGACTCGCCGAGCTGCTGCGCACGCTGCTCGACGAAGGTCCCCCGGCCAGTCCTGTGACCCTCGACGCGGAAATCGTCTAGCGACCCGGAAATCGTCTGAGTGCCCGTCGGACTGGCGCACAATGGGGGGATCGCACGGCTGAAGGGGAACATGCCATGAGCGCCGAGGACCTCGAGAAGTACGAGACCGAGATGGAGCTGAAGCTCTACCGGGAGTACCGCGACGTCGTCGGTCTGTTCAAATACGTGATCGAGACCGAGCGGCGTTTCTACCTCACCAACGACTACGAGATGCAGGTGCACTCGGTCCAGGGGGAGGTGTTCTTCGAGGTGTCGATGGCTGATGCCTGGGTCTGGGACATGTATCGGCCGGCACGCTTCGTGAAGCAGGTCAGAGTCCTCACGTTCAAGGACGTGAACATCGAGGAGCTCAACAAGAGCGACCTGGAGCTCCCGGGCGGGTGACGGGCTGCTGTCGCTCGTGTGGGTGACGAGCTTTTCCACAACTGCTGAGTAATTCACCAAGATCAACACGTGTCGGCCGGATGCGTGACTGTTGGCGCCGGAGGTGGTGCCGACATGAACGCACGAGAGGCACTGGGCAAGTACGGCGAGGACCTGGCCGCCCGGCGGCTCGCCGAGGCCGGAATGACGATCCTGGGGCGCAACTGGCGCTGCGGCCGTTCGGGCGAGATCGACATCGTCGCGCGCGACGGTGACGCGCTCGTCGTCTGCGAGGTGAAGACCCGCAGGGGCAGCGGCTACGAACACCCCATGGCCGCGGTGACTCCCGAGAAGGCGGCCAGGCTGCGCGCGCTGGCCGAGCACTGGATCCAGGCCCACGGAGGGGCACCGCCGGGCGGCGTCCGCATCGACCTGATCGGCGTCCTGCTGCCCCACCGCGGCGCCCCCTCCGTCGAGCACGCGCGGGGGGTGGCCTGAATGGGGTTCGCCCGCACCTGCTCCGTGGCCCTGGTCGGCGTCGAGGGCGTGGTCGTCGAGGTCCAGGCCGACCTGGAACCCGGCGTCGCCGCCTTCACCCTGGTCGGCCTCCCGGACAAGAGCCTGACGGAGAGCAGGGACCGGGTCAGGGCGGCGGTGGTGAACTCGGGCGGCGAGTGGCCGCAGAAGAAGCTCACCGTCGGACTCAGCCCGGCATCGGTGCCCAAAGCCGGCTCGGGCTTCGACCTGGCCGTAGCCTGCGCGGTGCTCGGCGCCGCCGAGCGGATCGATCCGCGTGTCCTCGCGGACATCGTCATGATCGGGGAGCTGGGCCTGGACGGCCGGGTCCGGCCGGTCCGCGGCATTCTCCCGGCCGTCCTCGCCGCCGCCGACGCAGGCTACGAGCAGGTGGTCGTACCCGAGTGCGCCGCCGCCGAGGCCTCGCTGGTCCCCGGCGTCTCCGTGCTCGGCGTCCGCAGCCTGCGCCAGCTCGTCGCGGTCCTCACCGAGGAGCCCGTCCCCGAGGAGGAACCCGACGAGCAAGGCCGCCCCGACCCCCTCCTGGCCGGTCTGCGCGTGCCGGGCGCGGGTGCGGCCACCGGCATGCACAGTGCCGGCGCCGCACAGCACGAACACGATCACGACCTGGCGGACGTCGTGGGCCAGACCTCGGCCCGTACGGCCGCGGAGGTGGCCGCCGCCGGTGGACACCACCTCTTCCTCGAGGGGCCGCCCGGGGCGGGCAAGACCATGCTCGCCGAGCGGCTGCCCGCCGTCCTTCCCCGGCTGACCAGGGAGGAATCACTGGAGGTCACGGCGGTGCACTCGGTGGCCGGGCTGCTGCCACCGGGCAAGCCGCTCATCGACGTGGCGCCCTACTGCGCCCCGCACCACTCGGCCACGATGCAGTCGCTGGTCGGCGGAGGCCCCGGCATCGCACGCCCGGGAGCGGTCTCCCTCGCCCATCGCGGTGTGCTGTTCCTGGACGAGGCGCCCGAGTTCCACGGCCAGACCCTGGACGCCCTGCGACAGCCGCTGGAGTCGGGCCACGTCGTGATCGCACGCAGCGCGGGCGTCGTCCGCTTCCCGGCCCGCTTCCTCATGGTGCTGGCGGCCAACCCCTGCCCCTGCGGACGCTTCTCGCAACGCGACTCCCTGTGCGAGTGCCCGCCGTCGGCGATCCGCCGTTACCAGTCCCGGCTCTCCGGTCCGCTGCTGGACCGGGTGGACCTGCGTGTCGAGGTCGATCCGGTCACCCGGGCCCAGCTCACCGAACCCGGCGCCCGGGGCGAGTCCACGGCGGCCGTGGCCGGGCGGGTACGCCAGGCCCGTGAGCGCGCGGCGGCCCGCCTGGCCGGAACCCCCTGGCGCACCAACAGCGAGGTCCCCGGCCGTGAACTGCGCAGTCGCTACCACCCCGTCGCCGGCGCGATGGACGAGGCCGAGCGCAACCTCGAGCGAGGTGTGCTCACGGCCCGGGGCATCGACCGGGTCCTGCGCGTCGCCTGGACGGTCGCCGACCTGGCCGGCCACGACCGCCCGGACGCCACCGACGTGGCCCTGGCCCTGCAACTGCGCACCGGAGTGCCGCGAGGGGTGCCGATGGCCATCGGGGCGCTGACATGACCACCGCCGAGGACCCCGCAGACGAACTGCTCGGGCGGGTCTTTCTCTGTCGGGTGATCGAACCGGGGGACGAGGTCGGCGGGCGGTGGGTCCGGAAGTTCGGGGCGGGGGAGGTGGTGCGGCGGCTGAAGGAGGAGATGCCGGCCCTGCCGGGGGTGAGTGAGCTGCGGTGGGCCGGGCTGGTGGCCCGGGCCCGGCGGGCCCGGCCCGAGCGGGATCTCGCTGTGGCCGGGGAGGCGGGGGCGCGGTTCGTGGTGCCCGGGGACGCCGAGTGGCCCGGGCAGCTCGATGACCTGGGGGATGCCCGGCCGATCGGGCTGTGGGTGCGCGGGCGGCCCAGCCTGCGGATGTGGGCGCTCAGGTCCGTCGCCGTGGTGGGCGCGCGGGCCTGCACCGAGTACGGCACCCATGTCGCCGCCACGCTCGCCGGAGGCCTCGCCGAGCGGGGCTGGGTGGTGGTCTCGGGCGGCGCGTACGGCATCGACGGCGCCGCCCACCGAGGCGCCCTCGCCGCTCGCGGAGCCACCGTCGCCGTCCTGGCCTGCGGCGTCGACCGGCCGTACCCCCGCGGCCACGCCGCCCTGATCAGCCGGATCGCGGAACAGGGACTGGTCGTGGGCGAGTTGCCCCCGGGCGACCATCCGACGCCCAGCCGGTTCATCCTCCGCAACCGCGTCATCGCCGCGCTGACCAGGGGCACCGTCGTCGTGGAGGCCGCCTGCCGCAGCGGCTCGCTGGCCACGGCGCGGGCGGCGGGGCGCCTCGGGCGGTTCACCATGGGGGTCCCCGGCCCCGTCACCAGCGCACTCTCCGCCGGCGTCCACGAACTGCTGCGCGGAGAGGCCGCCCTGGTCACCGACGCCGCGGAAGTCATCGAACTCGTGGGTGACATGGGTGAGCTCGCCCCACCCCGCAGGGGTCCCGTGCTCCCGCGTGACCTGCTGGAACCCGCCTCCCGGGCCGTTCTCGCCGCCCTGCCCGGCAACCGCGCGGCCACCGTCGAGGAGATCGCGCTCGGTGTGCCGACCACCGGGGACGAGGCGATCGCGAAACTGTACGAACTCCGAGCACTTGGATACGTCGAACGACATGGCGTTGGCTGGAAGTTGACACGCCAGGCGGTGATGTCGGTCCGCACCGGTCACGGTCCGTGTTGACCGAACGTGTTCGGCCGTCCGGGGGAACCTCCGACGCCCTTGAGGTTTCCAGGAGTTGACGCCCCCGCCGGTCACGCAGAGCGAGCCGGGAAACCCGCGCGCGAGACCGGCGGGAGCGCCCCGCGCACGGGTGGAGCCGCACTGTTCGCACACCGCGACACCTCAGTCACGCTACGCTCACGAAGGCGCCGACACAGATCGCGCCAACTCGACACCAGACCGACAGCTCACCCAGGTAGCCCACTTCCCCCCACCGACCCCCACCCCGTCCCACTCAGAGCACTTCACAGCACTTCACGGCAGAACGGCACAAGGCGACGAATGCCCCAGCACACCTCCGGGTCAGACCGGGCGGCGATCCCCCCAGCCGCCCGCGACGGTGGCAGCGTGCGGCCGCCCGCTCCCTCGACGCTCGACGAGCTGTGGCGGTCGTACAAGGCGACGGGGGACGACCGGCTGCGGGAACAGCTGATCCTGCACTACTCGCCGCTCGTGAAATACGTCGCGGGCCGGGTGAGCGTCGGCCTGCCGCCCAACGTCGAGCAGGCCGACTTCGTCTCCTCCGGCGTCTTCGGGCTGATCGACGCCATCGAGAAGTTCGACATCGACCGGGAGATCAAGTTCGAGACGTACGCGATCACCCGGATCCGGGGCGCGATGATCGACGAGCTGCGGGCGCTGGACTGGATCCCGAGGTCGGTGCGGCAGAAGGCACGGAACGTGGAGCGGGCCTACGCCACCCTGGAGGCGCGGCTGCGGCGCACCCCGTCCGAGGGCGAGGTCGCCACCGAGCTGGGCATGGAGGTCGACGAACTCCACGCCGTGTTCAGCCAGTTGTCGCTGGCCAACGTGGTCGCGCTGGAGGAGCTGCTGCACGTCGGCAGCGAGGGCGGGGACCGGCTCAGCCTCATGGACACGCTGGAGGACACCGCCGCGGACAACCCCGTGGAGGTCGCCGAGGACCGGGAGCTGCGCCGCTTCCTGGCACGGGCGATCAACACGCTGCCCGAGCGGGAGAAGACCGTGGTCACGCTGTACTACTACGAAGGGCTCACCCTCGCCGAGATCGGCAACGTCCTCGGGGTCACCGAGAGCAGGGTCAGCCAGATCCACACCAAGTCGGTGCTGCAGCTGCGGGCCAAGCTGGCGAGCTTCGGGCGCTGAGCGCGCGGGGCCGGGTGACCGTATCGGTGGTTCGGGTGGTGCGGCCGGCGCCATGAGGGCGAGCGGCTCCCGTTCGGGTGGGGGCGTCCGTAAAGTGGTTGACGTGCCAAGGATTCGAGCGGCCTCCGTGGCCGAGCACCGGTCGATGCAGCGAGCCGCCCTGCTGGACGCGGCCCGGTCGTTGCTGTCCGAGGGCGGGACGGAAGCGCTGACGTTCCCCGCGCTGGCCGAGCGGACCGGGCTGGCGCGGTCGTCCGTGTACGAGTACTTCCGGTCGCGGGCCGCGGTGGTCGAGGAGCTGTGCGAGGTCGACTTTCCGCTGTGGGCGGCGGAGGTGGCGGCCGCGATGGAGCGGGCCGCGTCCGCCGAGGGCAAGGTCGAGGCGTATGTGCGGCAGCAGCTGGCACTGGTCGGGGACCGGCGGCACCGGGCGGTCGTCGCCATCTCCGCGAGTGAGCTGGACGCCGGGGCGCGGGAGAAGATCCGGGCGGCGCACGGCGGGCTCGTCGCGATGATCGCAGAGGCGCTCGAGGAGATGGGGCACGAGCAGCCCCGGCTGGCGGCGATGCTGCTGCAGGGGGTGGTGGACGCGGCGGTGCGGCGGATCGAGCTCGGTGCCGCGGAGGATCCCGCGGTGGTGACGGACGCCGCGGTCGCCATGGCGCTCCGGGGTGTGAGGGGCTGACGCCGTCTGCCGCCGGGCGGGTGCCGCCAGGCAGCTACGACGGCAGCGGTACCCCCAGCACCGGCAGCAGTCTCGGCGGCCCCCTGTGCAGAAGCCACGGCGGCAGCAACGACAGCGGGTCCAGGTAGGTCTTTCCGCGGAGCAGGCCCCAGTGGACGCATGTGGCGGCGCAGTGGGAGCCCGTCGCCTCCACCGTGCCCACCGCCTCTCCCGCCCTCACCTCGTCCCCCTTTCGCACCAACGCGGTCACCGGCTCATACGTCGTACGAAGATCTGTGCCCGTCAGGTCGACGGAGACGACCCCGCGCCCGGCCACCCGGCCCGCGAAGGACACCCGGCCGGGTGCGACCGCCCGTACCGGGGAGCCCGCCGGCGCCCCCAGGTCGACGCCGCGGTGACCGGGGCCGTACACCGTCGCCGGTGGCTCCCAGCCCCGTAACACCGGGGGCCGGACGCCCACCGGCCAGGTGCGCGCGACGGCCGGGACCGGGGCCGGAGGAGGTGGTGCGGGGGCCAAGGGTGGAGTGTCCGCCCAGGAACGGCAGGGCGCCAGGGCGGCCGGCGCCAGGCCGAGGAGCAGACCCACCGCCAGCAGGACATGTCGCATCGCTTCTCGCATGCGGCAACCGTCCCGCACCCCCGCCGATCACGGCCGGACACTGTGGACAACTCACCGGTTGTGGACAGCGGCGTCACCCGGTGCCCCGGCGGTCCCGTACACTTCTTCTGGCGATCCGGGTCACCGGGTCGACTTCGCACGCCCCGACACCAGGCCGTCAAGCGGTCGGTGTCAGCGCCTCTCGGTCCTTCGCGGCAAGGCGCGTCGCGGGCGTCAGGCGCGGGAGCCGTCCGGCCCCCGCGGCACAACCGAGAAACTCAAGGAGATACGGCCATGGCCGTCGTCACGATGCGGGAGCTGCTGGAGAGCGGCGTCCACTTCGGTCACCAGACCCGTCGCTGGAACCCGAAGATGAAGCGCTTCATCTTCACCGAGCGCAACGGCATCTACATCATCGACCTGCTCCAGTCGCTGTCGTACATCGACCGCGCCTACGAGTTCGTCAAGGAGACCGTCGCCCACGGCGGCACGGTCATGTTCGTCGGCACCAAGAAGCAGGCGCAGGAGGCCATCGCCGAGCAGGCCACCCGCGTCGGCATGCCCTACGTCAACCAGCGCTGGCTGGGCGGCATGCTCACCAACTTCTCGACCGTCTACAAGCGTCTGCAGCGCCTGAAGGAGCTCGAGCAGATCGACTTCGAGGACGTCGCCGCGTCCGGTCTGACCAAGAAGGAGCTTCTCGTGCTCTCGCGCGAGAAGGCCAAGCTGGAGAAGACCCTCGGTGGTATCCGCGAGATGCAGAAGGTGCCCAGCGCCGTCTGGATCGTGGACACCAAGAAGGAGCACATCGCCGTCGGTGAGGCCCGGAAGCTGAACATCCCGGTCGTCGCGATCCTCGACACCAACTGCGACCCCGACGAGGTCGACTACAAGATCCCGGGCAACGACGACGCGATCCGCTCCGTCACCCTGCTCACCCGTGTGATCGCCGACGCCGTCGCCGAGGGCCTCATCGCCCGCTCCGGCGTCGCCACCGGCGAGAAGGGCGAGAAGGCCGCCGGCGAGCCGCTCGCCGAGTGGGAGCGCGACCTGCTCGAGGGTGAGAAGAAGGACGAGGCTCCGGCCGCCGAGGCTCCGACTGCCGAGGCCGCGCCCGCCGAGGCCGCGCCCGCCGAGGCCGCTCCGGCCGAGGAGAAGGCCGCCGAGGGCGAGCAGGCCTGACGCCGGTCCGTCAGCGTTCGACAGCGGGGGCGGTACTGCACCGGACAGCGCCTTCGGCGCGGTGAAGTCCACCCCCGCTGTTCACCCGTAGGTCGGCACGACGTACGCGCTCCACGGCTACATGTGGAGAGCAACCGTGCGGATCTCAAGATCTCCAGACTTCGAGAAAGACTCACAGACTCATGGCGAACTACACCGCCGCCGACGTCAAGAAGCTCCGTGAGCTCACCGGCGCCGGCATGATGGACTGCAAGAAGGCGCTGGACGAGGCCGAGGGCAACGTCGACAAGGCCGTCGAGGCGCTGCGCATCAAGGGCCAGAAGGGCGTCGCCAAGCGCGAGGGCCGCTCCGCCGAGAACGGCGCCGTGGTCTCCATCATCGCCGACGACAACTCCTCCGGCGTCCTGGTCGAGCTGAAGTGCGAGACCGACTTCGTCGCCAAGGGCGAGAAGTTCCAGGCCGTCGCCAAGAAGATCGCCGAGCACGTCGCCGCGACCTCCCCGGCCGACCTCGAGGCGCTGCTCGCCTCCGAGATCGAGCCCGGCAAGACCGTCCAGGCGTTCGTGGACGAGGCCAACGCCAACCTCGGCGAGAAGATCGTCCTGGACCGCTTCGCGCAGTTCTCCGACGGCTTCGTGCTCGCCTACATGCACCGCACCATGCCCGACCTGCCCCCTCAGATCGGTGTCCTGGTCGAGCTCGACAAGCCGAACGCCGAGGTCGCCAAGGGCGTCGCCCAGCACATCGCCGCCTTCGCGCCGAAGTACCTCTCCAAGGAGGAGGTGCCGGCCGACGTCGTCGAGTCCGAGCGCCGCATCGCCGAGGAGACCACCCGCGCCGAGGGCAAGCCCGAGGCCGCGATCGCCAAGATCGTCGAGGGTCGCCTCAACGGCTTCTTCAAGGACGCCACGCTGCTCGGCCAGCCGTACGCCCTCGACAACAAGAAGTCGGTCCAGAAGGTGCTGGACGAGGCCGGTGTCACCCTGAAGCGCTTCTCGCGCATCAAGGTCGGCATCTGAGCCCGTTCCGCGATCGACGCGCGACCCGCGGGAAATTCTCGATAGGGTCGACAGCAGTCGTCCGCGCACACCGCCACACCCCGGCGTGGGGCGGACGGCAGCAGATCTGACGAGGAGGCCATTGCCGCGCATGGGAGCGAAAAGCGACCCCACCGGCAATGGCCTTCTTCGTATGTGCAACACGTGAAAGAGGCGGGATCCCGATGACCACCAAGGCCCAGAAGAGCGACGACGGCAAAGTACGCGGCCGGTTTCTGCTGAAGCTGTCCGGAGAGGCGTTCTCCGGTGGCGGGGGCCTGGGCGTGGACCCGGACGTGGTGCACAAGATCGCCCGGGAGATCGCGGCCGTCGTCCGTGACGGCGCGCAGATCGCGGTCGTCATCGGCGGCGGCAACTTCTTCCGCGGCGCCGAACTTCAGCAGCGCGGCATGGACCGTGCCCGCTCCGACTACATGGGCATGCTCGGCACCGTGATGAACTGCCTCGCCCTCCAGGACTTCCTGGAGAAGGAGGGCATCGACAGCCGGGTGCAGACCGCCATCACCATGGGCCAGGTCGCCGAGCCGTACATCCCGCTGCGCGCCGTGCGCCACCTGGAGAAGGGCCGCGTGGTCATCTTCGGCGCCGGTATGGGCATGCCGTACTTCTCCACCGACACCACCGCCGCCCAGCGCGCCCTGGAGATCGACGCCGAGGCGCTGCTCATGGGCAAGAACGGTGTGGACGGGGTCTACGACTCCGACCCCAAGACCAACCCGGACGCCGTCAAGTTCGACGCCCTCGGCTACGGCGAGGTCATCACCCGCGACCTCAAGGTCGCCGACGCCACCGCCATCACGCTGTGCCGCGACAACAAGCTCCCGATCCTCGTCTTCGAACTCCTCGCGGAAGGCAATATCGCCCGTGCCGTCAAGGGTGAGAAGATCGGCACGCTGGTGGGTGACCAGGGCAGCCGGGACTGACCCGGCATCAACCCGGCCGGTGGCGCGCGGTCCGTAAGGGGGCCTGACCCTGGCCGGGGGATGGACAATGTCCTGCCGGTCGGGAACCGTGCAGGAAGAAGACGCGACGCAGCCGGCCGCCGCCCGCCAGAGGAACCGCAGCCGGGCCTTACTCAAGACACGCAGGAGCAAGTGGTGATCGAAGAGACCCTCCTCGAGGCCGAGGAGAAGATGGAGAAGGCCGTCGTGGTCGCCAAGGAGGACTTCGCCGCGATCCGCACCGGCCGTGCGCACCCGGCGATGTTCAACAAGATCGTGGCCGACTACTACGGTGCCCCGACGCCGATCAACCAGCTGGCCTCGTTCTCCGTGCCGGAGCCGCGCATGGCGGTCGTGACCCCGTTCGACAAGAGCGCGCTGCGCAACATCGAGCAGGCGATCCGCGACTCCGACCTGGGCGTCAACCCCAGCAACGACGGCAACATCATCCGGGTGGTGTTCCCCGAGCTGACCGAGGAGCGCCGCCGCGAGTACATCAAGGTCGCCAAGGGCAAGGGCGAGGACGCGAAGATCTCGATCCGCTCCGTGCGCCGCAAGGCCAAGGACGCCATCGACAAGCTGATCAAGGACGGCGAGATCGGCGAGGACGAGGGCCGCCGTGCGGAGAAGGACCTCGACGACACCACGGCGAAGTACGTTGCCCAGGTGGACGAGCTCCTGAAGCACAAGGAAGCGGAGCTGCTCGAAGTCTGATGAGCGACTCTTCCTGGGGGGCGCCGCCATCGGTGGGCCAGGCCGGGTACTGGGGGCCCGCCGAGGGCGGGCCTGCCCAGCCCGTCCCGGGGGCCGTACCGGCGGGTCCCGCGTACGATGCGCCTGAGGCGCACCAGACTCGCCCCATGCCCATCGTGCCCGACGAACCCGCGTACGGCTCGGGCCGGGACGGTGTCCGGGGGACCGGCCGGCGGGGCGGCCCCTTGTTCCAGGAATTCCAGGACGAGTTCCGCCCCGAGCACCCGCAGGTCCGCACCCTGCCGGCCGAGAACCAGAATCCGGAGCCCATGCCCGACGCCCACCAGCCGGCGCCAGCGCCGCAGAAGAAGAGCGCGGGCCGTGACCTGAGCGCGGCCATAGGCGTCGGGGTCGGGCTCGGTGTGGTGATCGTCGCCTCCCTGTTCATCAAGAAGGCCGTCTTCGTCGGCGTGATCGCGGTCGCCGTCGTCGTCGGCCTGTGGGAGCTGACCAGCAGGCTGCGGGAGCGCAAGGAGATCAAGGCGCCGCTGGTGCCGCTGGCGGTCGGCGGTGCGGCGATGGTGGTCGCGGGGTACGTGCGCGGCGCCGAGGGCGCGTGGGTCGCGATGGCGTTGACCGCGCTGGCGGTGCTGGTCTGGCGCATGACGGAGTCGCCGGAGGGCTATCTCAAGGACGTCACGGCGGGCGTCTTCGCGGCGTTCTACGTGCCGTTCCTGGCCACGTTCGTAGCGATGATGCTCACCGCGTCCGACGGCCCGTGGCGGGTCCTCACCTTCCTGCTCCTGACGGTCGTCAGCGACACCGGCGCCTACGCGGTCGGCTGGCGGTTCGGCAGGCACAAGCTGGCCCCGCGCATCAGCCCCGGCAAGACCCGCGAGGGCCTGGCGGGCGCGGTGCTGTTCGCGATGGTCGCCGGCGCGCTGTGCATGCAGTTCCTGATCGACGACGGCACCTGGTGGCAGGGCCTGCTGCTGGGCCTCGCGGTGGCGGCCAGCGCCACGCTGGGCGACCTCGGCGAATCCATGATCAAGCGCGACCTGGGCATCAAGGACATGGGCACCTTGCTCCCCGGCCACGGGGGCATCATGGACCGCCTCGACTCCTTGCTCCCTACGGCGCCGGTGGTGTGGTTGCTGCTGGTGGTGTTCGTCGGCTCCGCGTGAGGTCTGTGTCGCAGGGCTTGCTTCCCGCGGCGCCGGTGGTGTGCGCGTACGGCTTCCGGGCCCCCGTCCTGTCCGAGGACGGGGGCCTTCGGCATTGGTCGTACGGCCCTCGAGGTGGGACGATGCTGGATATAAGCCCCCTATCCGGAAAAGGAGGGCTTCATGTCCGCCTTCCATGAAGAGATCGACGTCGACCGGTCTTCCGGCGAGGTCTGGGCGTATCTCAGCGACCCGTCCCACCTGCCGGAGTGGCAGAAGAGCGCGGTGTCGGTCGAGCAGCTCGACGACAGCCCCTTCGGACTCGGGTCCCGGATCCGGATCACCCGCCACGTCGGCCGCCGCGACGTCCCGCTGACCATGCGGGTCACCGAGTTCGAGCCGCCGCGCTCATGGAGCATGCAGGGCACCGACGGTCCGGTCCGGGGAAGGGTCCACGGCGAGGTCACCCCGCTCCCCGACGGCCGTACCCGTGTGACCATGGACCTGGACTTCGAGGGCCATGGCCTCGGCAGGGTGCTGATCCCCCTCGTCGTACGCCCCCAGGTCCGCAGGGAGCTGCCGGAGAACGAGCGGCTGCTCAAGGAGCGGCTGGAGCACACCGCCGCCTAGCCGGACGGTCCTCAGGTGGCCCGGATGGCGGCGATGTCGAACTGGAGGCGGACCTTCTCGCTCACCATGGCCCCGCCCTGGGCCAGCCGGGCGTCGTAGGCCAGCCCCCAGTCGGAGCGGTTGATGGTGGTGGTGCCGTCGAAACCGACTCGCTCGTCACCGAACGCGTCGACGACATGACCGATGTAGGTGAGTTCCAGGTCGACGGGGCGGGTGGTGTCCTTGATCGTGAGATCGCCGGTCATCCGGTAGACGTCCTCGCCCACGAGCCGCACGGCCGTGCTGGTGAAGGTCATCCGCGGATGCGCCCCGGCGTCCAGGAACTGCCGGCCGATCAGGTGCGCGTCGCGCTGCTCGACACCCGTGTCGACGCTGGCCGTGTACAGCACGATGTCGGCCCGGGAGCGGGCCGGGTCGCGGCCGTCGAAGTGGAGGCGGCTCTCGTACTCGGTGAAGGCGCCCCGCACCGTCGTCACCATCGCATGCCGCACGGAGAACCCGATCCTGCTGTGCGCGGGATCGATCAGCCACTCGCCGGTGAGGCCCGCGAGCTCGGGGGCGGGCAGAACGGCGGTGGCACGGGCCACCGGCGCGGCGGTCGCCACGGGAGCGGCGGCGGAGGGCTGCGCGCGCCGGTGGGAGGAGTTGCGGCCGAAAAGGTTCATGGTTCATGTGGGTAACGCCAGGCCGAGGGGCGCGACAAGGTCCGACCAGGAAACCCGACCGTTCGTCAGCAGAACTTCACAGCCCGCCGGAGCTCTCACAGGAGTGACGACCCCCCTCACCGAAATGCCCCGATTCAGGGTGTTGACGATATGTCTGCGGCATATGACGATAGCCGGAACAGTGAGCGCCGAACTGTCGCCCTGTGAACCGCGCGGCGCTCCCGTCTCGGCCCGAAGGAGGGCGGCAATGAAGACATCCCGGAGGCGCATGCCGGGCAAGAAATCGGCGGTGGCGGTAATGATCCTTGGGGCGGCCCTCTTCGTCGCTCCGACCGCGACCGCCGCCACCGAGAACCCGAAGCCCCAGAGTCCCGGCTTCGACCTCTGCATCCACAGCGCTGGTCCGGCCGGGCGCTTCTATTACCCGGGTTTCGCCAACGTCCCCTGCATCTGATCGGCACATCGGACGAGGAGCGGCTCAGCCACGCCCGGCTGAGCCGTCCTCGGCGCTTTCGGCGCGGACAGGGGGCCTGGTGTGGATCACCGGGCCGTCTCTGGGCCGTCAGGCTCACATGGCCTTGGCGGAAGCACGCGATCCACGGCCTTCCTGGACCTGGGTAGCCCGGTGCGCGTGCGAGTCGTCATCTGGAGGGTCACTGGCGGCTGATCGCCCGAGAGATTCCGGCAGCGACGGTGGTGGCGAGGATCCAGCCGGCGGCGGTCAGACCGTAGGCCAGCCATTGACCGGTGCCGCGGGCCGCGAAGGCGGCTCCCTGACCGAAGCTGGCGATCGGGAGCAGCACGTCCACCGTGTAGAAGAGGGCGTTGAACGGTGGGGTCTTGCCCGCTTCGAGCGGTACCGGCGGGCGCTGCGTGAAGAAGAGGGTGCCGATGGCAAGCAGCGCCAGGAGCCACAGGGCCGCGCGGAGGGGCCGGTAGCCGTAGCCGACAGTCGCGTCCTGGATGTGGCCCCACAGGCGGCGGTGGAGCGGAAGGGCGGCGCGGCGGTGGCGTTGTTTGGCAAGGAGGACCGTGCGTGCTTCGTCCTCGTGGCCCAGGCGGCGGTATGAAGTTGCGAGTTGCTCATACGGCTGCGGGACATACCCGTCAGTGCCGCGTCGGAGCCAGTCGAGGCGCTCGGGGGCTGTGAGCGGGGTGGCGAGGCTGTCGTAGACGGTCTCGGCGAGTCGGAGATCAGCAGGCCAGGAGTCCGGGGCGTCGTACAAGGTGCCCAGGTGGGCGCTGCTCGCGTCAACAGTGCCGTCGATCGGCTGCCGAGTGCGCAGGTCGGATTCCCGGGCCTGGGCCAGGCGCAGGGACACGGCGGTGCCCCCGGATTTGCAACGATGGCGTCGCGGAAGCTGAGCCGGGTACCGATGCGGCTGCCGTCGAGTTTGATGCCGCCTTCCACGCTGAGCCCCTCACCGAGGTCGAAGTTGCGGTTCACGCTGACGTCGACGGCCTCCAGGGCGATATCGCCCGAGTTGCACAGCCGGGCCCCGCAAAAGCCGATCGCCGCGCCGACTGTGGCGCCGGAGAGGATGATCCGTCCCTCGGCGGTGAA
This sequence comes from Streptomyces sp. NPDC001093, assembly GCF_040298985.1. NCBI lineage: Bacteria > Bacillati > Actinomycetota > Actinomycetes > Kitasatosporales > Streptomycetaceae > Streptomyces > Streptomyces sp. NPDC001093. Next base: position 64,311 of record NZ_JBEPBF010000014.1, read on the forward strand.
GCCTGGATGGAAGGTGAAGTCCTCGGTGACCTGGACGTGGTAGGCATCCAGGGCGTGACCCCCCGGGTTGCTGAGGGTGGCGCCCTCGAGGTCGAGCTCACCGGAGACGGAGGCGCCGGACATGCGGAGCCCGCCCTCGACGTCCAGGTTCCTGCACAGCATGTCGCCACCGGCGCGCAGATGGACGGCGGATATCGCCTCGGTGTCCGGCGCCTTGATCACTGTCTGTCTCAGGTCGACATCACCGTGGATCTGGGCCCGGGTGAGCAGCAGCGGGCCGTTCAGGCGGCACCGTGACAGCACCAGCCTGCCGTCGATCTGGGCCATACCGGCATCGAGCCCCGGCAGCGCACATCCGGTGAGGACCACCTCGTGGATCCTGGCTCCGTGCAACAGTGGCACCGCGTCGAAGCTGCAGTCTGCCAGGACGACCGGCATCAGGACCTCCGCAAAGCGCACATCCAAGAGGCCTGTGATGCGGGCCCCGGTCAGACGCAGCGCCGGCCGGTCCCCTGGGGCGGACTCGTCGCCGGCGCCGAGCAGGAGCGCTGCGATGACCTCGGCCCTTACGGTCGGCTCCTCCGATGACGCCCCGCGGCGGACGTCGACGGCGCCCCCCTGCGCGAAGCGGTTCCACAACTGGCGCTCGCCAGGGTTCAGTTCGTCAAGACGCATGACCACAATGCTCGCTCAGCCAGTGGTCCGACGGCGTGCCGAACGCCGTAGCGCCGGCCGAGATCACGGCCATGCCGCACGGGATGAGCTCCCGGCCCTCGGGGCCTTCGTCAGGGGCGTCCGATGCCGATCAGTCACGACCAGCTACAACCAGCTACGACTACTACCGACACTCGTAGCGGCCCACGGCCCCCAGGTCACCCATGTGGATCTGCGACACTGGTACAGCCATGCCTAAGCCCGGAGAACTCACTTTCGTCGCCCCGCGCGGTGCTCAGAAGCCGCCGCGGCATCTTGCCGACCTCACACCCGCCGAGCGCAAGGACGCGGTGGCCGAGATCGGTGAGAAGCCGTTCCGTGCCAAGCAGCTCTCGCAGCACTACTTCGCGCGGTACGCGCACGACCCGGAGGAGTGGACCGACATCCCCGCCGGATCGCGGGCCAAGCTCCAGGACGCACTGTTCCCCGAGCTGATGACCGTCGTGCGGCATCTGTCGACCGACCAGGGAACCACCCGTAAGACGCTGTGGCGGCTGTTCGACGGGACGCTCGTGGAGTCGGTGCTGATGCGGTACCCGGACCGGGTCACCATGTGCATCAGCTCGCAGGCGGGGTGCGGGATGAACTGCCCGTTCTGTGCGACCGGGCAGGCGGGGCTCGACCGGAATCTGTCCACCGCCGAGATCGTCCACCAGATCGTGGACGGGATGCGGGCGCTGCGGGACGGTGAGGTGCCCGGCGGGCCTGCCCGGCTCTCCAACATCGTCTTCATGGGCATGGGCGAGCCGCTCGCCAACTACAAGCGGGTCGTGGGTGCCATTCGGGCGCTGACCGATCCGGCTCCGGACGGGCTGGGGCTGTCCCAGCGGGGCATCACCGTGTCCACCGTCGGGCTCGTGCCGGCCATCCACCGGTTCGCCGACGAGGGCTTCAAGTGCCGGCTCGCGATCTCCCTGCACGCCCCCGACGACGAGCTGCGTGACACCCTCGTCCCCGTCAACACCCGCTGGAAGGTGCGCGAGGTGCTCGACGCCGGGTTCGAGTACGTCGAGAAGAGCGGGCGCCGGCTGTCCATCGAGTACGCGCTCATCCGCGACATCAATGACCAGGCGTGGCGGGGGGACCGGCTCGGCCGGCTGCTCAAGGGCAAGCCCGTGCACGTCAATCTCATCCCGCTCAACCCGACGCCGGGCTCCAAGTGGACCGCCTCGCGGCCCGAGGACGAGAAGGCCTTCGTCGAGGCCATCGCCGCGCACGGTGTGCCCGTCACCATCCGGGACACCCGTGGCCAGGAGATCGACGGAGCCTGTGGTCAGCTCGCGGCCACCGAGCGGTAATCTGGGCCGGTCCACATATCTTCCTATCCAGACACCTTCATATTCCGACAGGGGAGCGCCACAGCGCTGAGAGTGCGGCGGACAGGGCCGCAGACCCTCTGAACCTCGCCCAGGTCATTCTGGGTAGGGAGTTCGGTCATCACTCAAGCTGTTGCGCCCTGCCCGGGTCCTTTCCCCGAAAGGCCCGGGCGGGGCCGCGTCTCTTCCTGGCCAACCCCAGGAGGACATCCAGTGCAGAACAAGACCTTCGTGGCCGTGGCGGTCGGGCTCGGCCTGATCGCGCTGTCCGCGTGCGGTTCCGGCGGCGACGCCAAGTCGTCGGCGGACTCCAGGAACGTGACGCTCGTCAGCCACGACTCGTGGGCCGTGTCCAAGAACGTGCTCCAGGACTTCGAGAAGAAGACCGGGTACAAGGTCCACGTCCTCAAGGACGGCGACGCCGGGCAGGCCGTCAACAAGGCGATCCTCACCAAGGACAACCCGCAGGGCGACGTCTTCTTCGGCGTCGACAACACCCTGCTGTCCCGCGCCCTCGACAACGGCCTCTTCCAGCCGTACACCGCCAAGGGCCTCGACAAGACCGGTGCCGCCTACCAGCTCGACAAGGACAAGCACCGGGTCACACCGGTCGACTACGGCGACATCTGCGTCAACTACGACAAGAAGTACTTCGCCGACCACCGTCTGACTCCGCCGCAGACCTTCGCCGACCTCGCCAAGCCCGCGTACAGGAACCTCCTCGTCACCGAGAACGCCGCCACCTCCTCGCCCGGCCTCGGCTTCCTGCTGGGCAGCGCCGCCCAGTTCGGGGACAACGGCTGGCAGGACTACTGGAAGAAGCTCAAGGCCAACGGCGTCAAGGTCGTCGACGGCTGGGAGCAGGCCTACTACCAGGAGTTCTCCGGTTCGTCGGAGGGCAGGAAGGCCGGCGGGGACCGGCCGCTCGTCGTGTCGTACGCCTCCTCCCCGCCCGCCGAGGTCATCTACGCCAAGAAGCGGCCCAGCACCGCCCCGACCGGAGTGTCGTACGGCACCTGCTTCCGGCAGATCGAGTTCGCCGGGCTGCTCGGCAACGCCCGGAACCCCAAGGGTGCCAAGGCGTTCATCGACTTCCTGGTCTCCAAGGAGTTCCAGGAGGACATGCCGCTGAACATGTACGTCTACCCAGTGGTCGACGGGGCGAAGGTGCCCGCCGAGTTCACCGAGTACGGCAAGGCCGCCGAGCACCCCGAGACCATGGCCCCCGGCAAGATCGCCGCCAACCGTGACCAGTGGGTCAAGTCGTGGACCTCGCTCGTACTGAAGTAGCGGACCGGAAGGCCCGTACGGGGAGCGCGGCGCGGCTCGGGCTGATGGCCCTGCCCGTCGCGTTCTTCGCGCTGTTCTTCGCCTGGCCCGTGGCCGCGATCGTCGCGCGCGGGCTGAAGGTCGACGGCGCCTGGCAGCTGGGGCGGATCGCGGACGTGGTCACGCAGCCGGACATCCGGCACGTGCTGTGGTTCACCACCTGGCAGGCACTCGCCTCCACCGCGCTCACCCTGCTGCTCGCGCTGCCCGCCGCGTACGTCTTCGCCCGTCTCGACTTCCCCGGCAAGCAGGTCCTGCGGGCCGTCGTCACCGTCCCGTTCGTGCTGCCGACCGTCGTCGCCGGCAGCGCGTTCCTCGCCCTGGTCGGGCACGGCGGGCTGCTGGACGAGCTGTGGGGCGTACGGCTGGACACCACGGTGTGGGCGATCCTGCTGGCCCACGTCTTCTTCAACTACGCGGTCGTCGTACGGACGGTGGGCGGGCTGTGGTCCCAGCTCGACCCCCGGCAGGAGGAGGCCGCCCGCATGCTGGGCGCGTCTCCGTTCGGTGCCTGGCGGAAGGTCACCCTCCCGGCCCTCGGGCCCGCCGTGGCCGCCGCCGCGCTGATGGTGTTCCTGTTCACCTTCACCTCCTTCGGTGTCGTCCAGATCCTCGGCGGCCCCACCTTCTCCACCCTCGAAGTGGAGATCTACCGGCAGACCTCCGAGGTCTTCGACCTCTCCACGGCCGCCGTCCTCACCCTCGTCCAGTTCGCCGCCGTCGGCGCGATCCTCGCCGTGCACGCCTGGACGGTACGGCGCCGGGAGACCGCGCTGCGGCTGGTCGACCCCGGGGCGACCGCCCGCCGCCCGCGGGGCACCGGGCAGTGGGCCCTGCTCGCCGGCGTCCTCGTCACCGTCGCCCTGCTGCTCGTCCTGCCCCTCGCCGTCCTCGTCCGCCGCTCCCTGGACGCCCCGGGCTTCGGCTACTACCGGGCCCTGACCAACGCCGACGGCGGTACGTTCCTGGTGGCGCCCGTGCACGCGGTGTGGACCTCGTTGCAGTACGCCGTCGCCGCCACCGCCATCGCCGTCGTGATCGGAGGTCTCGCCGCCGCCGCACTGGCCCGCCGGGACGCCGGACGGCTGGTCCGGGGTTTCGACGCGCTGCTGATGCTGCCGCTGGGCGTCTCCGCCGTGACCGTCGGCTTCGGGTTCCTGATCGCCCTCGACAAGCCGCCGCTGGACCTCAGACAGTCCTGGATCCTCGTCCCGCTCGCCCAGGCGCTGGTCGGCGCACCCTTCGTCGTACGGACCATGCTGCCCGTGCTGCGCGCGGTGGACGCACGCCTCCGGGAGGCCGCCGCCGTGCTCGGGGCCTCGCCCTGGCGGGTGTGGCGGGAGGTCGATCTGCCGATGGTGCGGCGGGCGCTGCTGGTCGCGGCCGGGTTCGCGTTCGCCGTCTCGCTCGGCGAGTTCGGGGCGACCGTGTTCATCGCCCGTCCCGACAACCCGACGCTTCCGGTCGCCGTGGCCCGGCTGCTCAGCCGCCCCGGAGACCTCAACTACGGCCAGGCGATGGCCCTTTCGACCATTCTGATGGTGGTGTGCGCCGCCGCGCTGCTCATCCTGGAGCGGCTGCGCACCGACCGGACGGGGGAGTTCTGATGCTGCTGACCGGACCGGGGAGTTCTCGATGCTGCTGAGCCTCGATGCCGCGACCGTGCGCTTCGGCGGGCGGGCCGTGCTCGACGCGGTCGGTCTCGACGTCGCCGAGCACGAGGTGGTGTGTGTGCTGGGCCCCAGCGGCAGCGGGAAGTCGACCCTGCTGCGGGCGGTCGCCGGACTCCAGCCCCTGTCCGACGGCCGGGTCCTGCTCGACGGCCGGGACCAGTCGGGCGTGCCCGCTCACAAGCGGGGCGTCGGCCTGATGTTCCAGGACCACCAGCTCTTCCCGCAGCGGGACGTCGGCGCGAACGTGGCGTTCGGGCTGCGCATGCACGGCGTCGCCAAGGGCCGACGGGACACCGAGGTCGGGCGGTTGCTGGACCTGGTCGGGCTGCCCGGGGCCGCCCGGCGGGCCGTGGCCTCCCTGTCCGGCGGCGAGCAGCAGCGCGTGGCCCTCGCCAGGGCGCTCGCCCCCCGGCCCCGGCTGCTCATGCTGGACGAGCCGCTCGGTCAGCTCGACCGCTCGCTGCGCGAACGCCTGGTGGCCGAACTCCGGGAGCTGTTCGGCCGGTTGGGCACCACCGTGCTCGCCGTGACCCACGACCAGGGCGAGGCGTTCGCGCTGGCCGACCGGGTGGTGGTGATGCGGGACGGGCGGATCGCGCAGTCCGGCACGCCGCTCCAGGTGTGGCAGCGGCCCGCCGACGCCTTCGTGGCCCGCTTCCTCGGCTTCGACAACGTGGTACCGGCGACCGTCGCCGGTACGGCCGCCGACAGCCCCTGGGGCAAGCTGCCGGTCCCCGACGGCTCCCCGCAGGGCAGCCGCACGCTGCTGGTCCGGCCGGCCGGGGTACGGCTCGTGCCGGCCGACGCCGGTCTGCCCTGCACGGTGACGGCGCGCACCTTCAAGGGCACCCATGTGGCCGTCCGCCTCCAGCCCGCGGACGGGCCGCTCCTTGAGGCGGCGTGCGCGCTGCGGGAGGCACCCGAGGCCGGGGACGCGGTGGGCGTGGAGTTCGACGCGGCCGAAATCGTCGTGCTCGATTGATCGCCGTGCCTCTAGGCTGAGCGGCATGACCTTGCTCGCGCATGACCGCTACTGTGATGAAATCGCCCGGCAGGTCGAGCAGTTGAGGGCCGTGGTGGCCTCCGGCGCCGATCTGTCCGCGACCGTGCCGACCTGCCCCGACTGGTCCTTGGAGGACCTCGTACGCCATATGGGCGGCGCCCTGCGGTGGGTCGAGACGATCGTGCGCACCAGGGCGCAGGAACGTGTCCCCCGCGACCAGGTGCCGCTCGGTTCCGGGCCCGAGGAGCGGGGCGACGCGGCGGCGCTCGACAAGTGGCTGGCGGAGGCCGGTGAGCTGGTCGTCGCGGCGTTGCGCGAGGCCGGCCCGGACACCGCGGTGTGGAGCTTCATCCCGGGGAGGGCCGTCTCCGGGTTCTGGGCGCGCCGGATGACCCACGAGATCACTGTCCACCGCGCCGACGCGACCCTCGCCGCCGGGCTCGACTACGAACTCGCGCCGGAGATCGCCGTCGACACGATGGACGAGTGGCTGGACTTCGGTGTCTTCCTCCAGCAGGTCCGCGGCCATGAGGAGGCTCTGCGCCTGGACGGCCCGGCCCGCTCCATCCATCTGCACGCCACCGACGCCGACCCGGCACTGAACGCCGAGTGGCTGCTGGAGTTCGGCCCGGACGGCGTCAGCTGGCGGCGCGGCCACGAGAAGGCCACGGTCGCGCTGCGCGGCCCGCTCACCTCGGTGCTGCTCGCCTTCTACCGCCGACTGCCGCTGGACAGCCCCGGCCTTGAGGTCCTGGGCGATCGGGGCACGCTCGACTTCTGGCTGGCGCGGGCCACCTTCGGCTGAGCGCGGGCGCCTGCGTACGACCGCGGCCCGTCCCCTGGGGATAGGGGGACGGGCCGCGGAGGTGTATCGGTACCGACGGGGGAGGCGTCAGCTGTCGCCGCGCGCCCCGCGACGGCGCATGCCGAGCCAGACCGCGCCACCGCCGACGACGACCAGCGCGCCGGCGATACCGGCGATCAGCGGGGTGTTGGAGTTCGCACCGGTCTCGGCGAGGTTCGAGCTGCCGGCCGCCGGGGACGGCGCGTTGCTCGCCGTGCCCGCCGGGGCGGAGCCGGACGAGGAGGCCGACGGGGTCGGGGTCGCCGACCCGGCCGGGGTGGACGGCGACGGCGACGGCTTCGGCGTCGGGGAGCCCGTCGGCGTCGGGCTGCCGGTCTTGCAGGCGGTGGACGGGGTGCTGAGGTCGGGCGTGATGTCCTCGTCGAGGATGTTGGCCGCCTTGATGTGGACGCGGTAGGTCGCGCTCGGCTTCCAGTCCTCCGCGAAGGTGACCGCGGTGCCGGCGGCCGAGCCCTTGACCTCCTTGTCGCCCACCTTCGTCTCGACGCCACTGCTGTCCTTGAGGAACACGCTGACGTGGGCCGGGGTGCCGAAGGAGTCGTTGTCGGTGACGACGATGACCCCCTTGTCGCCGTCGCACTTGGCTTCGGCCTTGAAGTCACCGATGACGCATGCGGACGCGGAGCTGGACAGGCCCAGCACCACGGCGGCAGAGGCGGCGGAAACACCCAGGATGCGCACGGAACGGCGTGCGCTGCGGCGAGTTATGGACACGTTTGTCCTTTACAGAGTGCACAACTGCGGGGGGCTGAGGGGGTGTTGGGGTGACGGACGAACTGACGCCCCAACACCCCCAAGAGGCTCACAGGTCTATAAGCGCTCCGTAAGCAGTGTCAATGCATATGCCGCCAGGGGGCGTTGGCTTTACCTGCTTATTAACTGCCGCGATGTTTGGTCGGAGTGTCAGCCCTGAACCGCCGCCGGGTCCATCCAGATGACCTCCCAGGTGTGGCCGTCGAGGTCGTCGAAGGCGCGGCCGTACATGAAGCCGAGGTCCTGGGTCCGGCCGCTCGGGGTGGCGCCCGACGCGAGGGCCCTGTCCACGAGTTCGTCCACCTTCTCGCGGCTCTCGGCGCTCAGCGCGACCAGCACCTCGCTGGTCTTCGTGGCGTCGGCGATCTCCTTCTCGGTGAACGTGGCGTAGAACGGCTTGGTGAGCAGCATCGCGACGATGGTGTCGCTGATCACCACGGACGCGGCCTTCTCGTCGCTGAACTGCGGGTTGATCGTGTAGCCGAGCTCCGTGAAGAACTTCTTCGAGGCGTCGAGGTCGTTCACGGGCAGGTTCACGAAGATCATCTGCTGGTACATGAGGTTCTCCCTGGTGGTCCGTACTGGGGTCGGCGTGTTCGGTGGGACAGACCAGGGGCCCCGGGAGAACTCATCGGTCGCCGGAGATCTTTTTTCGGCGGTGCGCTTTCAGCGGTTCACGGGGAGGGCCGCCAGGGTGGCGACGAGCAGGGTCAGCGGGCCGAACAGCGCCATCAGGACCGCCGCGCGCAGGACGGCGGCCGTGCGCAGCATCGAGGCCGGGGCGCCGAGGCGCAGCAGCGCGGCGGTCGTGTCGGCCCGGCACTGGCGGGTCTCCACGGCCGCGGTGAGGAGGGTGGCAACCGTGCAGCCGGTGACGAGCAGCGCGCCGAGGGTGGTCAGGGGCCCGAACGCCGGTGCCGAGCCGGCGTACAGCGTGGTCATGGCGTAGCCGGCGGACGCGACCGCGCAGACGACGCCCAGGGGGCGGCCGATGCGGATGGCCTCCGCCATGAGGACCCGGCCGGCCAGGAGACGCAGGGCGCCCGGGCGGGTGGACTGCAGAAGACGGCCGCACAGGTGGGTGAGGCCGGGGGCGGCCAGCACCAGGCCGGTCGCGGTGAGCAGCCAGCCGAGGAGTACGGCGGCGTTCGCGCGGTCGGCGTAGGACTGGACCGCCAGGCCGGTGGCCAGGAGGGCGATGCCCCAGGGCAGGCCGATGGGGGCGGCGTTCCGGGGGCCGGGGACGACGTCGGCCAGGTCGCCCTCCGGCATCGGGGGCTCGGGATCGGTCTCGCCGTCCGGCCTCGTGAGGGTGCCGCCTTGACCGGGGGCGGGAGCCGCCCCGTCGGTACGACCGCCCGCGGGACGCGGATGGGGCTGCGCGCCGTCGTCGCGTGCCCCCGCGGGCCGGCGACCGGGCTGCGCGCCGTCGTCCCCCTGTCCGTTCTCGCCTTGGTCGTGCTTGTCCTGCCCGTACTCGTCCTGTACGTGCTCGACCCGACCCTGCTCGTCCTGCCCGTGCTCATCCCCTGCGTGACTGTCCCGTGCGTGCCTGCCGCGAGGATCGCCGGCCCCCGGCCGCAACCGCGCCCCGAACCTCCCGTACGCCCCGAACGTCTCCCGCGCCGCCGAGGAGCCGTACGCCCCGAAGCGGCCGTACCTGCGCAGGAGCGGGGTGGCGGGGCGGGGGTCCGTCGGGCGCAGGGCCAGGGCCACCGTGGCCGAGGCGAGGGCCGGGACCACGCCCAGCAGGGTGAGGGTCGCCGGGACGGGCAGGTGCTGACCCGCCGCCAGGAAGTCCGCCGCCGCGCCGTGGAAGGGCACGCCCGTGAGGTCGCCGCGCAGGTGGAGGAAGACCAGCAGGGCCAGCAGCGAGCCCAGCGTGCAGGACAGGGCCGTGGTCAGCGCGGAGATCGCCATCAGACGCGCCGGACCGAGGCCCACGGCGGACAGGCCCGTGCGCGGCCGGGCGCCGGGGTCGGTGCGGGCGACGGCGCTCGCGAAGTACACCGTCGCCGCGAGCGGCACCGCGCACCAGGCCAGCCGCAGCACGGCGGCGTCCGCGGCCTCGGGGTGGTTCAGGGCGTAACCGAAGCAGGACAGCAGGAGGAAGCCGGTGCCCGCCGAGGCCGCGGCCACCAGCAGGCGGCGCAGCTGGACGGCGGGCCGGGCCGCCCGGGTCAGACGGAGAGCGACCACGCGGCGCGGCCTTCCGTCTCGGGGGCGTCGGGCAGGTGCACGGTGCTGACGCGCCGGCCGTCCAGCAGGGCGACGGTGCGGTCGGCGAGGGCGGCGGTGTCGGCGTCGTGCGTGGCGAGGACCACGGTGATGCCGTGCGAGCGGGCGGCCGTGGTCAGGGTGCGCAGCACGTGGGTGCGGTCGGCGCGGTGCAGCGGAGCCGTGGGCTCGTCGGCGAAGAGGACCGTGGGGGCCGGGGCCAGCGCCCGGGCGATGGCCACGCGCTGGCGCTCGGCCTGCTGGAGTTCGTGCGGGCGGGTGCGGGCCCGGTCGCCGACGTCGAGCCGTTCCAGCCACTCCAGCGCCGCGACCTTGGCCCTGCGGCGGCTGGCGCCGCGCAGCATCAGGGGCAGCGCGGCGTTCTCCCAGGCGTTCAGCTCGGGAACCAGGACCGGGGCCGTGTCGATCCAGCCGAAGCGGTCCCGGCGCACCCGCTCCCGGCGCATCGGGCCCAGGGTGTGCAGGGGCGCGCTGTTGAACCACACCTCGCCGCTGCGCACCGGTACCAGGCCGGACAGACAGCGCAGCAGGGTCGTCTTGCCGCTGCCGCGCGGTCCGGTGACGGCGAGGATCTCGCCCTCGCGCACGCCGAGCGAGACCCCGGCGAGCCCGGGGGAGCCGTCGGGGTGCCTGAAGTGCAGGGAGCGTGCCCAGAGCACGTCGTTGTCCGGCGGGGCCTCGGCCTCCATGGGTGCACACCTCGTTCTGATCCGTTTTCCCGTGCCTGTTCCCTCGTCCGGGGGAACGAAGGCTGGGCCGATCGGTCACTGGAACGCTAGGCAGCGGTCACCGGGAGGCCGGACAGCACACGGCCCCGGGCCGCCGTTCTCACTCGAACGGGCGGCACCGGGGCCGGTACACATCAGCTGATCGGACGAATCAGGCTCAGAGCCTGGTCCATGCCTCCGTCAGCGTCGCGCGCAGGATCTGCTCGATCTCGTCGAAGGTCTCCTGGTTGGAGATCAGCGGCGGGGCGAGCTGGACGACCGGGTCGCCGCGGTCGTCGGCACGGCAGTACAGGCCGTTGTCGAACAGCGCCTTGGAGAGGAAGCCGTACAGGACGCGCTCGGTCTCCTCCTCGTTGAAGGACTCCTTGGTGTTCTTGTCCTTCACCAGCTCGATGCCGTAGAAGAAGCCGTTGCCGCGGACGTCGCCGACGATCGGCAGGTCGTGCAGCTTCTGCAGGGTCTGCAGGAAGGCGCCCTCGTTGTCCAGCACGTGCTGGTTCAGGCCCTCGCGCTCGAACAGGTCGAGGTTGGCCAGACCCACCGCGGCGGACACCGGGTGGCCGCCGAAGGTGTAGCCGTGCAGGAAGGTGTTGTCGCCCTTGTAGAACGGCTCGGCGAGCTTGTCGGAGATGATGCAGGCGCCGATCGGGGAGTATCCCGAGGTCATGCCCTTGGCGCAGGTGATCATGTCCGGGACGTAGCCGAACTTGTCACAGGCGAACATCGTGCCGAGGCGGCCGAAGGCGCAGATGACCTCGTCCGACACGAGCAGCACGTCGTACTTGTCGCAGATCTCGCGCACGCGCTGGAAGTACCCGGGCGGCGGCGGGAAGCAGCCGCCGGCGTTCTGCACCGGCTCCAGGAAGACCGCGGCGACGGTGTCCGGGCCCTCGAAGAGGATCTGCTGCTCGATCTGGTCGGCGGCCCAGCGGCCGAAGGCCTCCGGGTCGTCGCCGAAGATCGGGGCGCGGTAGATGTTGGTGTTCGGCACCTTGTGCGCGCCCGGGACGAGCGGCTCGAACGGCGCCTTCAGACCGGGCAGACCCGTGATGGACAGGGCGCCCTGCGGGGTGCCGTGATAGGCGACCGCACGCGAGATGACCTTGTACTTGGTGGGCTTGCCGGTCAGCTTGAAGTACTGCTTGGCGAGCTTCCAGGCGGTTTCCACGGCCTCGCCGCCGCCGGTGGTGAAGAAGACCTTGTTCAGATCGCCCGGGGCGTAGTCGGCGAGGCGCTCGGCCAGCTCGACGGCCTTCGGGTGGGCGTAGGACCACACCGGGAAGAAGGCCAGCTCCTGCGCCTGCTTGAACGCGGTCTCGGCGAGTTCCGTACGGCCGTGACCGGCCTGGACCACGAACAGACCCGCGAGACCGTCGAGGTAGCGCTTGCCCTTGTCGTCGTAGATGTAGGTGCCCTCACCCCGGACGATGGTCGGGACGGGGGACTTCTCGTACGAGGACATGCGGGTGAAGTGCATCCACAGGTGGTCGTACGCGGTGCGGCTGAGGTCCTTGGTGCTCACGGTTATCGGGTCCTCACGGTTATCGGGTTCCCCACATGTAGGTCTGCTTCTTCAGCTTCAGGTAGACGAAGCTTTCGGTGGAGCGCACGCCGGGCAGGGACCGGATGCGTTTGTTGATGACGTCCAGCAGGTGGTCGTCGTCCTCGCAGACGATCTCGGCGAGGATGTCGAACGAGCCCGCGGTCATCACCACGTACTCGACTTCCGACATGCCGGTCAGCGCGTCCGCGATCGACTCGACATCGCCCTCGACGTTGATCCCGACCATCGCCTGCCGGCGGAAGCCCACGGTGAGCGGGTCCGTGACGGCGACGATCTGCATCACGCCCTGGTCCAGGAGCTTCTGCACGCGCTGGCGCACGGCCGCCTCCGACAGGCCGACGGCCTTGCCGATCGCGGCGTACGGCCTGCGGCCGTCCTCCTGGAGCTGCTGGATGATGGCGAGGGAGACGGCATCCAGCTGGGGGGTGCCGCCGTTCCTGGACTCGCGGGTGGAGTCCCTCTGGTCTGCGCTTCGACTGGCCACGACCTCACTGTGCACGAGGTCTCGACAGTTTCGCAAGCCCCGATCGATGAAATCCGTTGTTTGGACCCTGCGGTCGTGCGGATTTCGCAGAAGTCGCGGCTGTGGGGGTGTTGAAAACGTGGGCCCGACGGCTAGGGTGGGTGTCTCAGTGAGTGGACGGAAAGAACCAGATCAGGAGGCCGGCAGTGAGCACCGAGCTGCGTCGTCTGCGCAACTACATCGACGGTGAGTTCCGGGACGCCGCCGACGGACGGACCACCGAGGTGGTCAACCCCGCGACGGGCGAGGCGTACGCGACCGCGCCGCTGTCCGGCGAGGCGGACGTGGACGCCGCGATGGAGGCCGCCGCCCGCGCCTTCCCGGCCTGGCGCGACACCACCCCCGCCGAGCGCCAGAAGGCCCTGCTCAAGATCGCGGACGCGTTCGAGGAGCGCGCCGAGGACCTGATCGCGGCCGAGGTGGAGAACACGGGCAAGCCGATCGGGCTCACCCGCTCCGAGGAGATCCCGCCGATGGTCGACCAGATCCGCTTCTTCGCGGGTGCGGCGCGGATGCTGGAGGGCCGCTCGGCCGGCGAGTACATGGAGGGCATGACCTCGATCATCCGCCGTGAGCCGGTCGGCGTCTGCGCGCAGGTCGCGCCCTGGAACTACCCGATGATGATGGCCGTATGGAAGTTCGCCCCCGCGATCGCGGCCGGCAACACCGTGGTCCTCAAGCCGTCGGACACCACCCCGGCCTCCACCGTCCTGATCGCCGACATCATCGGTTCGATCCTGCCCAAGGGCGTCTTCAACGTCGTCTGCGGCGACCGCGAGACCGGCCGGCTGATGGTCGAGCACGACACCCCGGCGATGGCCTCCATCACCGGCTCGGTCCGGGCCGGCATGTCGGTGGCCGAGTCGGCGTCGAAGGACCTCAAGCGGGTCCACCTGGAGCTGGGCGGCAAGGCCCCGGTCGTCGTCTTCGAGGACACCGACATCGCCAAGGCCGTCGAGGACATCTCCGTCGCGGGCTTCTTCAACGCCGGCCAGGACTGTACGGCCGCCTGCCGCGTCCTCGTCCACGAGTCGATCCACGACGAGTTCGTGGCCGCGCTGGCCAAGGCCGCCGAGGACACCAAGACCGGCCGGCCCGACGACGAGGACGTGCTCTTCGGCCCGCTGAACAACCCCAACCAGCTCAAGCAGGTCGAGGGCTTCATCGAGCGGCTGCCCGCCCACGCGCGCGTGGAGGCCGGCGGCAAGCGCGTCGGCGACAAGGGCTACTTCTTCGCGCCCACGGTCGTCTCCGGCGTCAAGCAGGACGACGAGATCATCCAGAAGGAGGTCTTCGGCCCGGTCATCACCGTCCAGACCTTCTCCGACGAGGACCAGGCCGTCGCGTACGCCAACGGCGTGGAGTACGCCCTCGCCTCCTCGGTGTGGACCAAGGACCACGCCCGCGCGATGCGCATGTCCAAGAAGCTCGACTTCGGCTGCGTGTGGATCAACACCCACATCCCGCTGGTCGCGGAGATGCCGCACGGCGGCTTCAAGAAGTCCGGCTACGGCAAGGACCTGTCGGCGTACGGCTTCGAGGACTACACGCGGATCAAGCACGTCATGACGTCGCTGGGCGAGTAGGCACGGACGACAGCAGTGCGCGGCCCCGGACGGGTTCACGTTCCCGTTCCCGTCCGGGGCCGCGCTGTGTCACTGCGCCGCCACGAACTCCAGTTCCTGCTCAGTGAGTCGCGGCCACCTCACCCAGGTGCCGGCGTGGAACGCGCTCACCACGGTGGCCTTCGGCGACTTCGGCGAAGTGCCCGAGGACCGGCGGACGTTCGCGCACCTCAACGAAGGCGGCAGCCACCGTGGCGTTCCTGCGGGTGAGCGTGGGCCGCTGTCCCGACGTTCCGGCGCCCGCCTCCCTCGTCGGCACGCTCGCCATGAAGAGCGAGGAGTCCGCGGCGCTGTGGGCCCACCAGGACGCGGCGGACAAGGGCCCCGGCCAGGTGCTGGTCAGCTGTCTTCCGGCCCTGGAGACGGAGGCGTCCCAGGCCCCGGAACCGATCGGCAGCCGGGGACCGGCGGCCGGTGCGTGAACGGCACTGATCGACAAGGTGTCGGGCAGACCGGGGCTTGCTCGACGCGGCGTCGATTGTGACTCCGACGCGGGGAACGGCATCCTTCCGGGATGCCCCAGACTTCTTCGCGTACGTCGCCGATGTCCCGCCGCTCCCTCCTGCGCGCACTCGGCGGCACCGCCGCGCTCGGCGCCCTGGCCGGCTGCGGGGTGCCCGCCGCCTATGTCGCGCCCGGTGACCGGGCCGTCGCCGACGAGTCCGCGGGCGACAAGAGACTGACCTGGGCGAACTGGCCGTTGTACATCGACACCGATGACAAGAACCCCAACAAGCGGCCCACCGTGGACGCCTTCGAGAAGCGCACCGGGATCTCCGTGGACTACGTCGAGGAGATCAACGACAACGACGAGTTCTTCGGCAAGATCAGCCCCGCGCTGATGAACCATCAGTCGACCGGCCGCGACCTGATCGTCATCAGCGACTGGATGTGCGCCCGGTTCGTCCGGCTCGGCTGGGTCCAGGAGATGGACCGGGCCCACCAGCCGAACGTGGCCAAGCACCTTGACCCGCTGCTGCGTTCGCCCGCCTTCGACAAGGGCCGCAGGTTCACGGTGCCGTGGCAGTCGGGCATCACCGGCATCGCCTACAACCGCAAGAAGCTGGGCCGCGAGATCCGGCACGTCAAGGACCTCTGGGCGAGTGACCTCAAGGGCCGCGTGACCCTCCTGTCCGGCCTGGACGAGTCCTTCGCGCTGCTGATGCAGGGCAACGGCGTGGACATCTCCCGGTGGACGGCGAACGACTTCCACAACGTCTGCGACGTGGTGGAGCGCGAGATCCACCGCGGCCAGATCCGCCGCTTCACCGGCAACGACTACACCAAGGACCTGGTCAGCGGGGACGTCCTCGCCTGCCAGGCCTACTCCGGCGACGTCATCCAGCTCCAGGCCGACAACCCCGACATCCGCTTCGTCGTCCCCGAGGAGGGCGCCGAGCTGTGGTCGGACTCCCTGATGATCCCCAACCGGGCCCGCCACAAGGCCAACGCCGAGCGCCTGATCGACTACTACTACGCCCCCGAGACCGCCGCGGAGCTCGCCGCCTGGGTCAACTACGTCTGCCCGGTGCCCGCCGCCCAGGACGTCCTGGCCTCCTCGAAGGACAAGGACACCGCATCGCTCGCCGACAACCCCCTGATCTTCCCGGACTCCCCCATGCGCAAGCGCCTGGTGATCGCCCGGGACATCACCTCCGCGGAGCGGGTGGACTTCGCGAAGCGGTGGAACAGGATCGTGGGGTTGTAGCCTTCCGATTTCATGATCTGTGACGAGGATTGTTTCGGCCATTTCACCGTCGCGCACCGATGAACCCCCGTTCGCAGCCCGCGGCTTTCGACCTACGGTGCCACAATGATCCCAGTGAACAGTCTCGTTGCAGCGAGGCGCGAAATCCCCGCTCTCGTCGAGGCGGCGGACCCGGATCCCCTGAGGGAGGCCGACGCCCTGCAAGAAGCCCAGTTGGTCGACTCCCGTGTGTGCCAGCTGACGTCGACGGCTGCACTTCTCTTCGAACTGCGCACCTCGCTGCAATTCGATGCCGGAAACGCGGCACTGCTTGTCGTGCGCGGACTGAGCTCTTTCGGCTGGGAGGCGTCGCCGATCCACGTGCCTGTCGCGGCTCTGACAGTAGTGTCCAGCCTGCCCAACCGTACTGCTGATGCGTTTCGCTTGAGATGCGAGGTCTTCCCTGACGCGCAACTCGTCGTCGCGGGCACACGGGCAGAATTCCATGTCCTGGAAGTGGAGGGGATCAGTGACGCTCCGCCCGACTACTCCGCCCTGAGCCGGGAGCGCATCGAACGGGAAGTGCCCTCGTGGTCCTCCCTGTGCAATCCGATTCAGACGTCGAGCGTGTCATGCTGACCGTGGTGTGTTCGGCCATCCTTGGCCGGGTCAGGAAACCTGCACGGGGCGGAGAGCATGACGATATGGGGGCTGGTCGTCGAGACGACCAGGAGTGCCGGCGACCGTAAGCACATCGAGGCCGACGTGATCGCGCATGTCCGCGGGTCTCGTGCCGACGCGCTCGCGGAGTTGGAGCGGCGGGCTCGCAGCTACTCGCCCGAGCACCCCAGAAGTCCCAGGCGCCGCCGGCTCCTTCGGGTCGGGGACGGGTTTCTGCTCGTCGTCGACGGGGCGTGGCAGTCCTTCGCCACGCGGTTCACGGTGGCGGAGCTGCTGGAGGACTCCGCCGCGCCCGTCGTACCGGAACCGGTGGACGCGCCGAGTGAGCCCGATGCCGAGCCGGAGGAGCAGGCCGACAACGTCGACCAGGTCGAGCGGTACCCGGACGGAGTGCCGGTCAAGCCGGCCTGGCTGGGGCGCGACGACCTTTCCTGAGAGGCGGCCGGCGCCGGCCGGCGCCGCCTTGACAGCCGTAGCCACCGGTGGCAGAAGTGGTGGATCATTCCTGAGGCGACGGGGGTCACGATGTCTCAGCGGCGGCCACTGCGGTGGGCCTGGCGCACCGCGATGTCCTTGATGGTCGTGTGGGCGGCGGCAGGATGTTCACCGGCGGCGCCTGTCAGTACCCGCGCGGCCATCGACGTGGACGCGCCGGTAGCCCTGGCCGATCAAGCCGTACACATCACGATCAAGGACCTGGCACCGCACGACCAGGTCGTCGTCGGCTCCTCGGCGACCGACTACCACGGCAAGGTCTGGCGAGCACGGGCAACCTTCACGGCGGACGACCACGGCACCGTCGACCTCACCACGACGCGGCCGCGTTCGGGGACTTACGACCAGGCCGACGGCATGGGGCTGTTCTGGTCGATGAGGCCGCCTTCCGGCGATCCCGATCAGGCGATCTTCCTCCGTCCCTACCCCGAGACCGCTCCCTCGTACACGGTGCGGATCAGTGTCACCGCGCACGGACGCGCGCTGGCGGGCCGGACCCTCACCCGCGCATGGGAGACGCCGGGCGTGCGGAGCAGGGACTTGACCCTGGCCCACGACAAGGTGGCCGGGAAGCTGTTTCTGCCCCCACCGGGCACCCCGCGCCATCCGGCCGTCCTGGCCTTCGGCGGATCGGAGGGCGGAGTCGGCATGCCGTTCGAGGCCGCTCTGCTGGCGTCCCACGGCTATCCGGCACTGGCGCTCGGTTACTTCCGCATGCCGGGCCTGCCCGCGGCCCTGCGCGACATCCCGCTGGAGTACTTCGCGGCGGCCGCCCGTCTGCTGGCGGCCCAGCCCGCCACGGATCCCGCCCACCTCGTCGCGATGGGCTACTCCCGCGGCAGCGAGGCCGCCCTGCTCCTGGCCGAGGACTACTCCCGGCTGGTCCATGGAGTGGTCGTGTACTCGCCCTCCTCCCTCGTCGGCCCGGGCTTCCCCGCGGGCGGTGACGCCTGGACCTACCGAGGCCGGCCGATCTCACAGGGCCCGATACCGCTGGACCACCTCAGTGGACCGCTGCTCGCCATCGCCGGCGCCGACGACGCCCTGTGGCCTTCCCCTTCCTTCACCGGACAGATCGCCGCCCAACTGAAGGACGACCACGACCGTCACCCCCACCAGACCCTCATCTACCCAGGGGCAGGGCACGGCGTCGGGACCTTCCCCTACCTTGCCGAGGGCATCAGCTTCGTCAACCCCACCAGTGGTGCGACGACCCCTTTGGGCGGCAGCCGGCCCGCCGACGCCGCGGCGAGAGAGCGGGGCTGGCCCAAGGTTCTCGCGCTCCTCGCCGACGCCCGGCACTGACGACAGTACGCCTCAGGGTGCCGGGCGCCGGATGGCCGACATCCGCTCGTCCCGGCGGTCGCGGCGCGCACGCTCTCGGGCGCCGAAGTCGCCCTCGCGCACGAGCGGGCCCGGCGCACCACCGCACCACCACCCGCCGGGTGTTCAAGGGCGGCACCGGCACCTGCCTGCGCGCGGTTCCGCAGCACCTTCGGTCCCGGCCCCGGGGGACGCCGAGTGGACGCGTCGAAGGGCTCGACCACCAGGAACATGCCGGGCACCATCACCGGCAGCCGTCGCGGGACGAGCGACAGCCAGAGGCGGGGTGCTTTTGAACGCGTTCAAAAGCAGGCGTACGCTCATGCCATGAGCGACAGAGCCGCCCTGCTCAAGGGCATTCGCGTCTGGCTGGTCTTCTTCGTGGTGTGCCTGGTCCTCAGCGGCGCCACCGCCTTCCCCCTGGTGCACGAACTGCGCTGGACGGAGAGCGCGTTGCGGGCGCTGTCGGTGCGGGAGTATCTGCCGGGGCTCATGGCCTGGATCGCAAGGGTGCGCGACGGCCTCGACTCCGTGGACACCAAGTACCCCTTCGTCCTCTATGGCACCGACTGGCTCGCCTTCGCCCACCTCGTCATCGCGGTCGCCTTCTACGGCCCCTACCGCGACCCGGTGCGCAACATCTGGGTGGTCGAGTTCGGGATGATCGCCTGCGCCGGGATCATCCCGCTCGCCCTGATCTGCGGGCCGATCCGCGGGATCCCCTTCTGGTGGAGCCTGGTCGACATGTCGTTCGGGGTTTTCGGCGTGATCCCGCTGTATGCCGTGCGGAAGAAGATCAAGCGCCTGGAAGCACTGCCCGCCTGAAAAACTGTTATCGCTCCGGCCCGCGCTCCGTCTCCAGCACGTCCCGCATCCTCACGCACGGAGCGACCCCCCATGCCCACCCCCGCCCACAAGCGCGCCGCCCATCCCACCACCAAGCACCGCCTCAGCCGTCGGGGCCTGTTCACCCTCGGTGGCGGGCTCGCGGTGGCCGGAGCCCTCGGCGGTGGGATCGCCGCGTTCTCCGGTGCCGGGGCCGACGCGGCCCAGACCACGGCGGCGAAGAAGCCGACGTTCGCCCACCCCGGCATGCTCCACAACGCCGGCGACCTGCACCGGGCCAAGGTGCGGGTCGCCGCGGGCCGGGACCCCTGGCTGGCCGGCTGGCAGCGGCTCACCGCCAACCCGCACTCGCAGAGCACCTGGCAGGCCCGCCCGCAGGCCACCGTCGTGCGGGGAGCGGGTTCCGGGCAGAACTACCGCACCCTCTACAACGACATCCACGCCGCCTACCAGAACGCCCTGCGCTGGCGGATCGGCGGCACGAAGGCCAACGGCGACACCGCCGTCGCCATCCTCAACGCCTGGTCGGCCACCCTCACCACGCTCACCGGCAACGCCGACCGCTTCCTCGCCGCCGGTCTCTACGGCTACCAGTTCGCCGACGCCGCCGAACTCGTCCGCGACCACCCCGGCTTCCGCTTCGCCCGCTTCAAGAAGATGCTGCACACGGTGTTCCACCCGATGAACACCGACTTCCTCACCCGCCACAACGGCGCCGTCATCTCCAACTACTGGGCCAACTGGGACCTGTGCAACCTCGCCTCGGTGATGGCGATCGGCATCCTGCTCGACGACCACGCGACGTTCCGCAGCGCCGTGAGCTACCTCGAGCACGGCGCGGGCAACGGGGCGATCAAGAACGCCGTTCCCCTCCGCTACGACACCCAGGGCCTCGCCCAGTGGCAGGAGAGCGGCCGGGACCAGGGCCACACCCAGATGGGCATCGGACTCATGGGCGCGATCTGCGAGATGGCCTGGAACCAGGGCGTCGACCTCTACGGCTACGACGACAACCGCTTCCTGCAGGCCGCCGAGTACGTGGCCCGCTACAACCTCGGCGACGACGTGCCGTTCACCGCCTACGGCTGGCGGTCCGGCACCGGACACGGCCAGTGGCGGCAGCAGACCGTGATCTCCGCCACGGCCCGCGGCGAGATCCGCCCGGTCTGGGAGATTCTGCACAACCACTACGCACGCCGCCGCAGGCTCTCCACGCCGTACGTCACGGCGATGGCCGAGAAGGTGCGCGCGGAGGGCGGGGGCGGCGACTACGGGCCGAACAGCGGCGGCTACGACCAGCTCGGCTTCGGGACGCTGCTCTACAGCAAGTGACGTCTACGCAAGTGACACACGTCGTAGCACACGTCGTGGCACACGTACAGGAGACCGGATCGGTGGACGGGCGGCAGTGGCGCGGCACCATCGTGGCCGCGCAGGCCGGTGACCGGCAGGCGCTGGACGAGCTGGTCGCGGGCCGGCTGCCGCTCGTCTACAACATCGTCGGCCGCGCGCTGAACGGCCACGCGGACGTCGACGACGTCCTCCAGGAGACCATGCTGCGCGCCGTGGGCAACCTCGGCTCGCTGCGCGACCCGGACAGCTTCCGGTCCTGGCTCGTGGCGATCGCCATGCGGCAGGTCCGGGAGCGGGCGCGCCGCCCGTCCGCGCCCATGGACGACGCTCTCGGCACCGACCCCGCCGTCACCGGCATGGGCAACCCGGCCGTCGGCTACGCCGTCCCGCCGGCCGGCACCCAGCAGATGTGGCAGAACGAGTACTTCCACCTCGACGGCAGCGTCACCCTCACCCAGAACGAACGCGGCGCCGACTACGGCCTCAGCGTCTTCCCGACCACCTGGGCCGCGGCCGAGAAGGACATCACCACCGGCCCCGCGCAGGGGGCCAGGCGCTACGGCCTGGTCCGCGACACCGGACGCGATGACACCCCGGTCCCGCAGTACCTCACCCGCGCCACCCCGGCCGACCCGGCGACGGTCCCTCAGCGGTCCCGGGTGTAGCGCTCCCGCGGGGCCATGTCAGCGGAGCGCGCCGTTGCGCAGGGTGTGCAGGACGTCGACCCGGTTCGTGGTGATCGAGTCGACGCCCAGGGCCAGCAGGCGGCCCATCGAGCGGCGGGTGTCCGGGGTCCAGACGGACAGCAGGTAACCGTCGTGGTGGACGCGGGCCGCCAGCTCCCGGCTCACCAGGGAGAAGCGGTAGTTGAGCCAGCGCGGGCGGACCACGTCCAGCAGCGCGGGCCGGGGCGGGGCGAGGCTCGTCCAGGTCAGCGCGATCTCGGCGGCCGGGTCGGCGGCGCGGACGGCGAGCATCGCCTCGGCGCCCGCGCAGTAGTAGACGCGCTCCTGGGCCCCGCTCTGCCGGACCACGTCCATGACCCGGTCCACCATCCGCCGCTCGACCCGCCCGCACAGGTCCACCATCACCCGGCTGTCGCCGGTCGCGGCCAGCGTGTCCGCCAGTGTCGGCACACGGCCCGCCGTGAGCCCGCGCAGCTCCTCGGCGGACAGCGCGCCGAGCGGGCGGCCGATTTCCCACAGCCGCTGCAGCGTGTCGTCGTGCAGCAGCACGGGGACGCCGTCGCGGGTGAGCCGTACGTCGATCTCGACCGCGTCCGCGCCCCGGCCGAGCGCGGAACGCAGCGAGTCGATGGTGTTCTCACGGACACGGTAGGGGTCGCCGCGATGGGCCACGGCGGTCACGGTCTGCATGCCCCCCATTGTGGGGGTGCCCCCTTGTGGGCCGCGTCAGGAGGCGAGCCAGGTACGGGTGTACGTGTCGATCTCCGCCGCGATCCGGGCCTTGCCGTCGGCGTCCAGGAAGGAGGCCTCCACGGCGTTCTTCGCGAGACCGGCGAGGCCCCGCTCGTCCAGGTCGAGCAGCCGGGCGGCCACCGCGTACTCGTTGTTGAGGTCGGTGCCGAACATCGGCGGGTCGTCGGAGTTGATCGTGACCAGCACCCCGGCCCGCGCGAACTCCTTGATCGGGTGCTCGTCCAGGGTGCGGACCGCGCGGGTGGCGATGTTCGAGGTCGGGCACACCTCCAGCGGGATGCGCCGCTCGGCGAGGTGGGCGAGCAGCTTCGGGTCCTGCGCGGAGCTGGTGCCGTGCCCGATCCGCTCGGCGCGCAGATGGGTCAGCGCGTCCCACACCGTCTCCGGGCCGGTGGTCTCCCCGGCGTGCGGGACCGAGCGCAGGCCCGCGGCGATGGCCCGGTCGAAGTACGGCTTGAACTGCGGCCGGGGCACGCCGATCTCGGGGCCGCCGAGCCCGAACGACACCAGGCCCTCCGGGCGGATCCGGTCGTCGGTGGCGAGCCGGGCCGTCTCCTCGGCGGACTCCAGGCCGGCCTCACCCGGGATGTCGAAGCACCAGCGCAGTACGGTCCCGAACTCGGCCTCGGCCGCCTTGCGGGCGTCCTCGATCGCCGCCATGAAGCCCAGCTCGTCGATGCCGCGCCGGGTGGAGGAGAAGGGGGTGATGGTCAGCTCGGCGTAGCGCACCTGCTGCCGGGCCAGGTCGCGGGCGACCTCGTAGGTCAGCAGCCGGACGTCCTCCGGGGTGCGGATGAGATCGACGACCGACAGATACACGTCGATGAAGTGCGCGAAGTCGGTGAACGTGAAGTAGTCGGCGAGGGCCTCGGGGTCCGTCGGCACCTTGGAGTCGGGGTGGCGGGCGGCCAGCTCGGAGACGATGCGCGGGGAGGCGGAGCCGACGTGGTGGACGTGCAGTTCGGCCTTGGGCAGCCCGGCGATGAAGGTCCGCAGATCGCGGTCGGCCGTGCCGGCGGCGGGTACGGAGCTGTCGGTCATGGGGTCCTCCCCGGGAAGGGCGCCCGCGCGGCGGGGCCGGTGGTGCCGGGTCCCGGGTGCGGGCGCGGTGATCGGCTGATCGGTTGCGCGGGATCATCGTAGGCCCCGGCCCGAGCCGTTCCGGCCTGCCCGTAGCATGGCGGGACGTCCAGCAGAGGGGTCCTTCACCATGTCCGACGAGGTGCCGCAGTCCACGCCGCAGCAGCATCAGCCTGCCGGCGAGGGACCGACGGGCCCCCGGCTGTCTCTGGACAAACGAACGGACGACGACCGTGCACCTCGGCGGGCTGCGGGGCAGAGTGCTGCTTCGGGTACGGGGCAGGGTGCCGTTTCGGGGCCGGTGTGGGACGCCCCCTCCGCTCCGGCCGAGGGCGCGATACCCGAGTCGCGCCCGGAGTCCGCTCCTGGTGACGGCTCCGTCCACTACCAGCAGACGCTGACCTCGCTGCCCTCGTCGCCGGACCAGCCCGCCGACGCCGTGCCGAGGGCCTGGGCTCCGCCGACCGCCGCTGCCGCACCCCCACCGGCGAACCCGTTCGCGCCCCCGGCGGCCACGCCACCGGCGAACCCGTACGCCCCGCCGGCCGCCCCCGCGTACCCCTACGCCCCGCCCGCCGCGCAGCACGCGGGACCGGAACCCGTACCCCCGCCGCCCATCGCCCCCGACGGCCCGGGCCAGGTGCCGTACGGCTACCCAGGCATGCCGTCCGCCTACGGCTACCCCGGCCGGCCCCAGCAGCCGTACCCCGGCCCCTACGGCTGGCCCGGCATGCAGCCGCTGCCGAGCAACGGCATGGGCACGGCCTCGCTGGTGCTGGGCATCCTGGCGTCGATCTGCTTCCTGCTCTGGCCGGTGGCCCTGATCCTGGGCGTGCTGGCCATCGTCTTCGGTGCGCTCGGCCGCGGGAAGGCCGGCCGGGGCGAGGCCACCAATCCCGGCATGGCCCTGGCCGGACTCATCTGCGGTGCGTCCGGCATTGTCCTGGCCCTGGGCTTCATCGCCTTCGTGATCGCGTTCCACACCTGAGACACCGGTCAGCGGGGCCCACTCACGGGGCGCGCGGCGGTGTCGATACGCGGCTCCGCCGCGTGGGCGCGATCGACCACGGCCGCACCGGCACCCGGCAACGCTCCGCGCCCCCCGGCGGCGTCAGTCCGCTCTCAGCCGCTCCCGTGCCTCCATCAGCGCGAAGCCCAGAAGGTTGGGCCCCTTCCACCGCTCCGGATCCGACGCCCCCTCGTCGTCCGCCGCCAACCCGATCCCCCACACCCGGTCCACGGGACTCGCCTCCACCAGCACCCGGTCACCCGTGTCCAGCAGAAAGTCCCGGAGCGCACCGTCGGCCGCGAACTTGTGCACGCTCCCCTCGACCACGATCCGGAACCGCTCCCGCTCCCATATCGCCTCGTCGAAACCGCGGACCAGCCGGCCGGCCTTCTTGGCCTGGGAGGGATGGCCGGAGGCCAGCACCCTGCGCTCGGCCTCCGCGTCCCCGAACAGCCGTGCCTTGCCGGCCATCATCCAGTGCTCGGCCGTCGCGTACTCCACTCCGTCCACCGTGAACGGCGACGGCCACCACTGGCTCAGACAGCTCGCGCCGATCCTGCCGTCCGGCCTCGGCCGGTGCCCCCAGAAGTGGAGGTACTTGATCCGGCTGCCCGCCCGGATCTCCCTGATCAGGGCTTCCACCCCGTCGATCTTCCCCATGCACGCGAGTCTGGCACGCACCACTGACACTCCGTCCGCCCTTTTCCGCCTCGACTCGACACCTGGTCGACAGATTCCGTCGCGTAACCAAAAGGCAACAACGGAATCACTTGTTGGAGTCCTATTGCTCTGTCAGGATCGGCACTCAAATCGAGCTGGAGCTACGCCACCCACCCCCCGGGACGGGGCGCACGGCGGAGGAGAGCGACATGCACAACCCGGGCACCGCCACCCCGGAACGATTCCCCGCCGAGGAGCGATTCGCCGACGGCGCGCAGTTCATCGCGGGCCGGCTGACGAAGGGCACCTCGGGCCGCACCCACGCCGTGGTCGACCCTGCCACCGGCGAGGAGGTCTACCGCTACGATCTGGCCGGCACCGACGACGTCGACGCGGCCGTCGCCGCCGCCCGCGAGGCCTTCCCCGGCTGGGCCTCGGCCACCCCGGGCGAGCGCTCCGACGCCCTGCACCGGTTCGCGGCCGTGCTCGCCGACCGCGCGGAGGACTTCGCCCGCGCCGAGTCCCTGCAGTGCGGCAAGCCGCTGAAGCTGACCCGCGAGTTCGACGTGCCGGGGACCATCGACAACACCGCCTTCTTCGCGGGCGCCGCCCGGCACCTGGCGGGGCAGTCCGCCGGTGAGTACTCCGGGGACCACACCTCGTACATCCGGCGCGAGCCGATCGGTGTCGTCGGGTCGATCGCGCCCTGGAACTACCCCCTGCAGATGGCCGCCTGGAAGATCCTCCCGGCGATCGCCGCGGGCAACACGATCGTGCTGAAGCCGGCCGAGCTGACCCCGCTCACCTCGCTGCTCTTCGCCCGGGCCGCCACCGACGCCGGCATCCCCGACGGTGTGATCAACATCGTGACCGGGACCGGGAAGGAGGCGGGGGAGCACCTCGTCGGCCACCCGGACGTCGCCATGACCTCCTTCACCGGGTCCACCGCCGTCGGCAGGCGCGTCGCCGAGGTCGCCACCGCCACGGTCAAGCGGCTGCACCTGGAACTCGGCGGCAAGGCGCCCTTCGTCGTCTTCGACGACGCCGATCTGGAGGCCGCCGTCCACGGCGCCGTCGCCGGTGCGCTCATCAACACCGGGCAGGACTGCACGGCCGCCACGCGCGCGTACGTGCAGCGGCCGCTGTACGAGGCCTTCGTGGAGCGGACCGCCGCCCTGATGGCGAGCGTGCGGCTCGGTGATCCCTTCGCCCCCGGCACCGACCTCGGGCCGCTCATCTCGCACGTCCAGCGGGACCGGGTCGCCGCCTTCGTGGACCGCGCGCGTGCCTACGCGCGCGTGGTGACCGGCGGCGAGGCACCCGGGGGCGACCTGAAGAAGGGCGCCTACTACCGGCCGACCCTGATCGCCGACGCCGCCCAGGACAGCGAGATCGTCCAGTCCGAGATCTTCGGACCGGTACTGGTCGTCCTGCCCTTCGACAGTGATGACGACGGCATCCGCCTGGCCAACGACACCCCGTACGGCCTCGCCGCCTCCGCGTGGAGCGGCAACGTCTACCGCGCGAACCGCGCCACCCGCGAGATCAGGGCGGGCTGCGTATGGATCAACGACCACATCCCGATCATCAGCGAGATGCCGCACGGCGGCTACAAGGCGTCCGGCTTCGGCAAGGACATGTCGGCGTACTCCTTCGAGGAGTACACGCAGGTCAAGCACGTAATGTTCGACAATACGGCGGTCGCCCGCAAGGACTGGCACCGCACGATCTTCGGGGACCGGTAGCAGCCGTTTGTCCGGCTGCCGCCGGGTGTGACGCTCCGGCCCTCGACCAGGCCGATCACTCAACCCTCCCGAAAGGGCACCACGCGCATGGAGCAGTACGAGCCCGACCGCCTCACCCCGGTCGAAGTCGCCGCCATACGGCGCAGTCTGCGCAGCGGCCGGGCCGCGATGACCCGCCGTTCGCTGCTGCGCGCCTCCGCGGGGGGCGCGTTCGCGGTCGGCGGTCTCGGGGCGCTGAGCGCCTGCGGGATCCCCGCGGCGTCCAAGACGCAGGGCGGCGTGTCCGCCGACGACCACTCGGCCAAGGAGAAGGTCGTCAACTTCTCCAACTGGCCCGAGTACATCGACGTGGACGACAAGACGAAGCGGCACCCCACGCTCGACGCGTTCGCCAAGGGGTCCGGCATCCAGGTGAAGTACACCGAGGACATCAACGACAACGACGAGTTCTTCGGCAAGATCCAGCCGCAGCTCGCCGCGGGCCAGGACACCGGCCGTGACCTCGTCGTGCTCACCGACTGGCTGGCCGCCCGCATGATCCGCCTCGGGTACGTCCAGAAACTGGACCCGTCCAACCTGCCGCACGCCTTCGCCAACCTGTCGGACCAGTTCCGCGCCCCCGACTGGGACCCGGGCCGGGCCTACTCGTACCCCTGGCAGGGCATCTCCACCGTCATCGCCTACAACAAGAAGGCGCTCGACGGCATCGAGGTGAAGTCGGTCTCCGACCTGCTCGACAACCCCAAGCTCAAGGGCCGCGTCGGCTTCCTGACGGAGATGCGCGACAGCATCGGCATGACCATGCTGGACATGGGCAAGGACCCGGCGAAGTTCACCGGCGACGACTTCGACGCGGTGATCGCCCGCCTGCAGAAGGCCGTCGACAAGGGCCAGATCCGCCGCTTCACCGGCAACGACTACACCTCGGACCTCACCAAGGGCGACTTCGCCGCGTGCGTGGCCTGGGGCGGCGACATCGTGCAGCTCCAGGCGGACAACCCCGACGTCGGCTACGTCATCCCCGACAGCGGCTACATGACGTCGACCGACAACATGCTGATCCCCAACAAGGCGCGCCACAAGACGAACGCCGAGCGGCTCATCGACTTCTTCTACGAGCCCGAATCGGCCGCCGAACTCGCCGCCTACATCAACTACGTGAGCCCGGTCGCGGGGGTGAAGCCGTACCTTGCCAAGATCGACAAGAGCGCGGCGGACAACCCGCTGATCCTCCCCGACAAGGCCATGCAGGCCCGGTCCCACGCCTTCCGCTCGCTGACGCAGAAGGAAGAGACCGCCTACCAGCAGAAGTTCTCGAAGCTCACAGGGGCGTGACGACGATGACGACACCAGACAACAGCGGCGACGTCCGCCTCTCCGGTATCAGCAAGACGTACGACAACGGCTTCACCGCCGTACAGCCGCTGGACCTGACCGTGCCGCAGGGCTCCTTCTTCGCCCTGCTCGGCGCCTCCGGCTGCGGCAAGACCACCACCCTGCGCATGATCGCCGGCCTGGAGGAGCCCACGACGGGCGCCGTCCACCTCGGCGACCAGGAAGTGACCCACCTGCCGCCGTACAAGCGGCCGGTGAACACGGTCTTCCAGTCCTACGCCCTCTTCCCGCACCTCGACATCTTCGAGAACGTCGCCTTCGGTCTGCGCCGGCGCGGCATCAAGAGCGTGAAGAAGCAGGTCGAGGACATGCTGGAGCTGGTCCAGCTCGGCGAGCAGGCGGGCAAGAAGCCGCACCAGCTCTCCGGCGGCCAGCAGCAGCGCGTCGCCGTCGCCCGCGCCCTCATCAACCACCCCAAGGTGCTGCTGCTCGACGAGCCGCTCGGCGCCCTCGACCTCAAGCTGCGCCGCCAGATGCAGCTGGAGCTCAAGCGCATCCAGACCGAGGTCGGCATCACCTTCGTCCATGTCACGCACGACCAGGAGGAGGCCATGACCATGGCCGACACGGTCGCCGTGATGAACGCGGGCCGCGTCGAGCAGCTGGGCTCCCCGACCGACCTGTACGAGAACCCGAACACGACCTTCGTCGCGAACTTCCTCGGCACCTCCAACCTCATCGAGGCCGAGGTGGACACGAAGAACGGCGACGACATCGTGCTCAAGGCGGGCGGCGGCAAGCTGGTGCTGCCGAAGGCGCGATGTGCGGCCCCGACGACGGCCGGCGGCAAGGTGCTGGTCGGCATCCGCCCCGAGAAGATATCGCTCACGCACGTCGACGACGCGGGGGACATCCCGGAGGGCCGCAACCGCCTCACCGGCAGGATCGCCGACGCCAGCTTCATCGGTGTCTCCACCCAGTACGTGATCGACAGCCCCGTCTGCGACGAGCTCGCGGTGTACGTCCAGAACGTCGAGCGCGACGGCCGGCTCGTGCCCGGCGCCGACGTCGTCCTGCACTGGAGCCCGGCGCACACCTTCGGTCTCGACGCCGCACAGGACATCGACGCGGGCACCGAGGAAGAGGTGGCCGCCTGATGTCGACGCTCACCGAAGCCGAGGCGCCCCCGCCTCTCGCGCCCACCGCACCGGAGCAGAAGCCCCCGCGGAGGCGCGGCCGGTTCACGCCGTACTGGCTGCTGCTGCCCGGCATCCTCTGGCTGGTCGTCTTCTTCGCGCTGCCGATGATCTACCAGGCCTCCACCTCCGTGCAGCAGGGCTCCCTGGAGGAGGGCTACAAGGTCACCTGGCACTTCGCCACCTACTGGGACGCGTTCAGCGAGTACTGGCCGCAGTTCCTGCGGTCCGTCCTCTACGCGGCCGGGGCCACGGCCCTGTGCCTGCTGCTCGGCTACCCGCTGGCCTATCTGATCGCCTTCCGCGCGGGCCGCTGGCGCAACCTGATCATGATCCTGGTGATCGCGCCGTTCTTCACCAGCTTCCTGATCCGCACCCTGGCCTGGAAGACGATCCTCGCCGACAACGGCCCGGTGGTGCACGTCCTGAACTCGCTGCACGTCCTGGACCTCACCAACTGGCTCGGCTGGACGGCCGGCGACCGCGTCCTCGCCACACCGCTGGCGGTGGTGTGCGGACTGACGTACAACTTCCTGCCGTTCATGATCCTGCCGCTGTACACCTCGCTGGAGCGGATCGACGGACGGCTGCACGAGGCGGCGGGCGACCTGTACGCCAAGCCCTGGACGACCTTCCGCAAGGTGACCTTCCCGCTGTCGATGCCGGGCGTGGTCTCCGGCACGCTGCTGACCTTCATCCCGGCGGCCGGCGACTACGTCAACTCCGAACTGCTCGGCTCCACCGACACCCGCATGATCGGAAACGTCATCCAGACGCAGTTCCTGCGGATCCTGGACTACCCGACCGCCGCGGCCCTGTCCTTCATCCTCATGGCCGCCATCCTGGCCATGGTCACGATCTACATCCGCCGGTCCGGGACGGAGGACCTGGTCTAAATGCCCTTCGTCAACTGGCTCAAGCGCCATCTCGTCGTCATCGCGGGAACCCTGACGCTCGCGTACCTGCTGCTGCCCAACGTCATCGTGACGGTGTTCTCCTTCAACAAGCCGAAGGGACGCTTCAACTACGAGTGGCAGCAGTTCTCCCTGGACGCCTGGAAGCAGCCGTGCGGCGTCGCCGACATGTGCGGCTCGCTGTCCCTCAGCCTCCAGATCGCGGTGTGGGCGACGGTCGGCGCCACCCTGCTCGGCACGATGATCGCCTTCGCGCTGGTCCGCTACCGCTTCCGCGCCCGCGGCGCCGTCAACTCGCTGATCTTCCTGCCGATGGCGATGCCCGAGGTCGTCATGGCAGCCTCGCTGCTCACCCTGTTCCTCAACATGGGTGCTCAGTTGGGATTCTGGACGATCCTCATCGCCCACATCATGTTCTGCCTCAGCTTCGTCGTCACCGCGGTCAAGGCGCGCGTGATGTCGATGGACCCGCGCCTGGAGGAGGCCGCCCGGGACCTGTACGCCGGCCCCGTGCAGACCTTCCTGCGGGTCACCCTGCCCATCGCGGCACCGGGCATCGCGGCGGGCGCGCTGTTGTCGTTCGCGCTGTCCTTCGACGACTTCATCATCACGAACTTCAACGCCGGCTCGACCGTCACCTTCCCGATGTTCGTGTGGGGTTCGGCGCAGCGCGGCACGCCCGTCCAGATCAACGTGATCGGTACGGCCATGTTCCTCGTCGCCGTCCTCATCACGCTGTTCTCGATGCTGGTCGGCAACAGCCGCAACAAACAAAGGGCATAAGCCTTTTCAGGAATTCCCCTGTCGGGAACGTCCACTGTAGGGAGTTGAAATCATGGCCCCAAGCGCCATGAGTCGTGGCAAAGACAACTGGATCGCTTCTCTCTCCGAAGCCCAGCCGGTGCCGTACTGGCTGGAAGACCCCGGCAAGCCCCACCCCGAGCCCGCCCTCACCGGCACCGACACCTGCGACCTGCTGGTCGTCGGCGGTGGCTACAGCGGACTGTGGACCGCGCTCAACGCCAAAGAGCGCGACCCGCAGCGGGACGTGGTCCTGCTGGAAGGCCGCGAGGTGGGCTGGGCCGCCTCCGGCCGCAACGGCGGCTTCTGCGCCGCCTCCCTCACCCACGGCCTGCCCAACGGCCTCACCCGCTGGCCCGACGAGATCCAGAAGCTCGAGGAGCTGGGCCGGCGCAACCTCGACGAGATCGAGGCCGCGATCACCCGGCACGGCATCGACTGCGACTTCGAGCGCACCGGCGAGATCGACGTGGCCACCGAGACCTACCAGGCCTGGGAACTGCGCGACTGGCACAAGGAGTTGGCGGAGCAGGGTCTCGCGGACGGCATCGAGTTCCTGGACGCCGACGCGGTGCGCGAGCAGGTGAACTCGCCCACCTTCGAGGCCGGCCTGTGGGACCGCCGGGGCGTGGCCATGCTGCACCCGGCGAAGCTGGCCTGGGGCCTGAAGAGGGCCTGTCTGAAGCTCGGGGTGCGGGTGTACGAGCACACGCCCGCGCTGACGTTGAAGAGTTACGGCGCCGGGATGGCCGTACGCACGCCGTACGGAGCGGTCCGCGCCCGCAGGGTCGCGCTCGGCACCAACATCTTCCCCAGCCTGCTGCGCCGCGTGCGCTCCTACACCGTCCCGGTCTACGACTACGCGCTGATGACCGAGCCGCTGAGTGAGGCGCAACTGGAGTCGGTCGGCTGGAAGAACAGACAGGGACTCGGCGACTCGGCCAACCAGTTCCACTACTTCCGGCTCTCCGCCGACAACCGCATCCTGTGGGGCGGCTACGACGCGATCCACCACTACGGCGGCCGGGTGCGCGCCGAGTACGACGACCGGCCGGAGACGTACGCCAAGCTCGCCGGCCACTTCTTCACCTGCTTCCCGCAGTTGGAGGGCGTCCGCTTCACGCATGTCTGGGGCGGCGCGATCGACACCTGCTCGCGCTTCTCGGCGTTCTTCGGCACGGCGCACCAGGGGAAGGTCGCCTACGCGGCCGGGTACACCGGCCTGGGCGTCGGCGCGACCCGCTTCGGCGCGGACGTGATGCTCGACCTGCTGGCGGGGGAGCGCACCGAGCGGACGGAGCTGGAGATGGTCCGCAAGAAGCCGCTGCCGTTCCCGCCCGAGCCGTTCGCCTGGACCGGGATCGCCCTCACCAAGTGGTCCCTGGCCCGCGCGGACGCGCACGGCGGCCGCCGCAATCTGTGGCTGCGGACGATGGACCGGCTGGGGCTGGGCTTCGACAGCTGAGCCCTTTCGCCGGCCTGTGGGCTTCTACCCGGCCCCTGTGGCTGCGTCAAGCCCCGAGTTTCCGGAGCATGACTCCGCTGCCGCGTTCGGGCGTACTTGAAGCACGGGCCTCACCGGGAGGCACCGACTTCCACCCCGGATCGGCAGGAGAAGATCATGACCCTCATCGACCGCTTCAACCGCTTCAGCCGCAAGCACGACGCCACTCGTCCCCAGCGCCGCCTGGGCCTGGCGACGGCGGTGGCCTCCGCCGTCGTCGTCGCCGGGGGTGTCATGCTGCCGGCGGCGGCCGCCACGGCGGCGCCGATGCACCAGACGTCCGTGGTGACCATGGCTCCCCGCCACGACCACCACGACGGGGACTACTGGAACCACGACGGCCATGACGACTGGGACCACCATCACCACCACTGCGACGACTGGTACTGGTACTACGACTAGCCGTCGCCCCCGGCCGGCGCCGAAGTGTGACCCAGATCACCTCGATGGGGGTGCGGAACCCGCGTAATGCCCCCCGGAAGGCCTCCCTCTCTCCTCCTGACGCGACCGCTCCGGACGGTCGGGCGAGAGAGGGAGGCCTTGACGATGACTGGGGCGAAGACGGCGGCCGAATGGCTGGCATCCGTCGCACCGGACCCCGAAGCCTGCCGCTGGGAATGGGAGCGCAGTCCCCTCGGGGTCGCGCTGCTGCCCGCCGGCCGGGCCTGGGACGTACTGATCCTGCCGGGTGACCTCGGTTACCCGACCCTGGACGTGCTCATCCGCGTGCTCGACCGGCCCGGCCCGGTACTCGTCGACTTCGGCGACGACCGGGTCGGGTTCTTCGTGCCACCGGGCACCGCGGCCCGCTGGGTCGGCACCGGCGTCCGCACCGCCGGATACGGCACCTGGATCGTCGTGCCGTATCCGGGCCGGGCGACCCGGGGCGTGCGCTGGCTGGTGCCGCCGGACGGCTCGGGCACGCTGACCGACCCCGCGCTGCTGGAGCTGGCGATGCACGAGGCGGCGGCGCGGCTGGCCGGGGGAGGGGACGGGGAACGATAGCCCCCGCAGGAGACTCAGACGGAGCCCCGCGCCCCTTCCTTCCTCAAGGTGCCCGGCTTCTTCGAGAGGCCTGGCTTCGTCGAGCCGCCCGGGTGCTTCAGGACGCCCGGCACCAGGGACAGGGCGGTCAGCAGCACGGTGCACAGGCACCAGCTGGCCACCACGTCCAGCGGCCAGTGCCAGCCGTACCGGACCAGGCCGTACGACACTCCGAGCACCAGGGCCGCGCACACGGCGACCAGGCTCCGGCGGGCGGCCGTGGAGCGCAGCCAGGGCAGCAGAAGCAGCGTCGCGGAGCCGTAGGCGATGGCCGCGGTGGCCGTGTGCCCGGAGGGGAAATAGCCGACGGCCGGAGGCGCCACGGGGGTCCCCGGCCGTGCGGTCCAGTCCTTGAGCGGTACGACGATCGCCGGGACCAGCGCCATGAGTACGGCCGCGGCGGCGGGGGGCAGCCACCACCGTTTCGTACCGCTGGACCGTCCCCGCCAGAGGACGTGGAGCAGGGCCGCGGCGAGCACCGGGACGGCGACCTGGATGTTGCCGAGATCGGAGAGGTACGCGCCGAATCCGTCCCGATGGACCAGGTCCCGGCTGAGGCGGGAGTCCAGGCGCAGCAGCGGGCCGTGGGTCACGACCTGCCAGGTGATCACGGCGAAGAGTCCGGCCGGGAGACCGAGGAGCACACAGTGGCGGGCTGAGGTCGACACGGTGCCCAGCTTCGCAGGTCCGTTCGGCCCGGAACGAATCGTCGGGCCATGTCCGGGAAACCCGCGAGGTGAGGAGAAGGAGGTCGGCCGCCCCGGAACAGGGGGGGTAGTTCCGAGGCGGCCGATCGGATCGGAACGTCGCGCGCCCCGGGGGGTTTGGGGCGGCGACCGTCCGATCGGTGAGGAGATCCCGGAGCCGTCAGGCGCCGGTTGTTGTGTGCGCGAGGGCACGACCAGGTCGAAGCTGGGGAGGCCCCGGCCTGAAATCGCCCACAGTCCCCTGTGGGCGGGGTGTATCTCTCATCTGGGTAGAACCTACGGCAGGCCGGGCCGCTTGGGCAGACGGAATCGGCTCCCGCCATCCACCTCGCACACCTTCTTCACACGGCCTGCCGCAGGCACCGTTCACAGGTGCGGAGCAGTCGCTCAGATGCGCGCGAAGGCCTGCTCGATGATGTCGAGGCCCTCGTTCAGCAGGTCCTCGCCGATCACCAGCGGGGGCAGGAAGCGCAGCACGTTGCCGTAGGTGCCGCAGGTCAGGACCAGCAGGCCCTCGGCGTGGCAGGCCTTGGCGAGCGCGGCGGTGGCCTCCGGGTTCGGCTGCTTGGTGGTGCGGTCCTTCACGAGCTCGATCGCGATCATCGCGCCGCGCCCACGCACGTCACCGATGATGTCGAACTTCTCGGCCATGGCG
This sequence comes from Streptomyces sp. NPDC001093, assembly GCF_040298985.1. Classification (NCBI taxonomy): domain Bacteria; kingdom Bacillati; phylum Actinomycetota; class Actinomycetes; order Kitasatosporales; family Streptomycetaceae; genus Streptomyces; species Streptomyces sp. NPDC001093. The sequence continues at coordinate 99,116 of NZ_JBEPBF010000014.1, forward strand.
GTGAGGCGACCCTTCATGATCTCCTCGATGCGCTTGGCCTTGCCGTTGAGGTCGAGCTCCTTCATGGTCTCGATGGCACCGAGGGCACCCGCACAGGCGACGGGGTTGCCGCCGTACGTACCACCCAGCCCACCGGCGTGCGCGGCGTCCATGATCTCCGCACGCCCGGTGACGGCGGCGAGCGGAAGCCCACCGGCGATGCCCTTGGCGGTGGTGATGAGATCCGGGACGATCCCCTCGTCCTCGCACGCGAACCACTGCCCGGTCCGGCAGAAGCCGCTCTGGATCTCGTCGGCGACGAAGACGATCCCGTTGTCGGAGGCGAACTGCCGAATGGCCGGCAGGAAGCCCTTCGCGGGCTCGATGAAGCCGCCCTCGCCGAGCACGGGCTCGATGATGATCGCGGCCACGTTGTCCGGGCCGACCTGCTTGGTGATCTGGTCGATGGCCTGCGCGGCGGCCTCGGGACCGGCGTTCTCCGGCCCGGTCGGCCAGCGGTAGGCGTACGCCACCGGCACCCGGTACACCTCGGGGGCGAACGGCCCGAACCCGTGCTTGTACGGCATGTTCTTCGCCGTCAGCGCCATGGTCAGGTTGGTCCGCCCGTGGTACCCGTGGTCGAACACCACGACGGCCTGCCGCTTGGTGTACGCACGCGCGATCTTGACGGCGTTCTCGACGGCCTCGGCGCCCGAGTTGAACAGCGCGGACTTCTTGGCGTGGTCACCGGGCGTCAGCTCGGCGAGCGCCTCCGCGACCTCCACATAGCCCTCGTACGGGGTGACCATGAAACAGGTGTGGGTGAAGTCGGCGAGCTGGGCGCTCGCGCGCCGTACGACGGCCTCGGCGGAGGCACCGACGGAGGTCACGGCGATACCGGACCCGAAGTCGATGAGCCGGTTGCCGTCGACGTCCTCGATGATCCCGCCACCGGCGCGCGTGGTGAAGACCGGCAGCACGGAGCCCACGCCCTGCGCGACCGCGGCGGTACGGCGGGCCTGCAGCTCCTGCGACTTCGGGCCGGGGATGGCGGTGACGACGCGGCGCTCCTGCGGAAGTGCGGTCATGGGGGCTCCTGATGATCTTGCGTACCGGGCGGTCTGATCTGGCGTCCCGGACGATTCCGGGCGGTGCGTTTTCGGCCGCATACCTATCTTTCTTCGCAGGCTAGGGCCGGGGGTGGGGGGTGGGCATGCTCCATGTGGGCGTTGTCGGTCACCCCGGTTGTCCGTCATGGACATAGCCGAGTGGCCGGGGTACGCCCAGAAGGCGGGCGCTCTCGGCCGCGTATGCGGTGAACTCCCCCTGCCGGGGCGTTAGATTGCTCGCTGACGGTGGACGGAACGGCTGGTCAGGGGGCAAGGGCGATGGACGGCGACGGCACGCGCGACGCACGCGGCACGCATGCGAATCCTGTACCTCGCCCAGCGGTACCACGCGAGCAAGCAGCCGTACCACCCATGCCGGCAGTACCTCCCAGTGTGCCGCCGGCACCGGACGGCTCCGCTTTCCTGACCTGGCTTCGCACACCCCGCCCGGAGGCGGCACCCGGCGTGTGGCGCCTCGGACACCGGCCCCGGCCCGAGCAGGAGCCGGAGCAGACCCCGGCCCGGCAGCTGATCAGCGGCGCTCTCATCGCCTTTCTCGTCGGCTGGCTGGTCTGGTCGCTGCTGTGGAACGGCTATCTCGGCAGCTGGTGGGTGCTGCCGCTCGAACTGCTCGTCCCCGACTCCTGGCGCAACAGCGACAGCAATGTGTCGCGGGCCTTCCTCTGGTACGGCTACTACACCGTCATCGTGCTTGCCATTCTGCTCATCGTCGGCCGTATCGGCCGCTGGGGCGAGGTCTGGCGCCGCTACGGCCCGCCGGCCTGGCGTCCGGCCCTGCCGGTGGCCGAGCGCCCGCCCGCGCCCGAGCAGGACCCGGCCGAATGGCCCCACCTGCGCCGCGCCGGTGCCCACGAGGCCGCCGATCGGCTCGCCGCCGAGGCGAAGGCCGGGCTCATGCGGGACGTCGATCACGCGCGGATCAGCCGGGCCTGGCAGGGGGTGCGGTCGGGACGGCACACGCTGGCCACCTTCACCGGCGCCGTGCTCACGGACGGCTCCGCCGCCTGCCTGCACCCCTCCGGCGAACGCGACCTGCCCGTGCGGCACGCGCGCCACGACCTGATCACCGGCCAGGTCCGGCTCGGCACCACCGTCGACGACCCCCGCAACCCCTACCACTACCGCGGCGCGGGCCTCGGCCTCGACCCCGGCCTGCTCGGTACCTCGCTGCTCGTCGTAGGCCCGTCCGGCTCGGGGAAGACCGGCGCGGTGGTACGGCCACTCGCCGAGTCCCTGTGCCTGCACGCCCTCGCCGGGCGCGCCTCCGTCGTGGTCGTCGGCGCGGCGGGCGCCGGCCTCGGCCCGGCCGAGGCCTACGACGTCGTCGTACGCGTCGGTCACCCGGAGTCCGTCTACGACCTCGACCTGTACGGCGGCACCACCGACCCCGACGAGGCGGCTGCCATACTCGCTGAGGCCCTCGCAGGCGACCTCGCCGATGCGCACCCGGGCAGCGACAGCCGCCGCTCGACCACGGTTCTCGCCCAGCTGCTCGGTCCCTTCCGTGCCGTCCACGACCGCTTCCCGTCCGTGCCCGAGCTGCGCCAGCTCCTCGACGGTGTTCCCGGCCCGCTCGCGGCGCTGCGCAAGGCGTTGACGGACACCGGACAGGACGGGCTGCTGCGGGAACTCGACGCCCGCGAACGCCAGATGACCCACCCGGGCGATGTCGGCACCGTGCTCGCCGACCGGATCGCGCTGCTCGACCGGCCTGCCTTCGCCGGCTTCTTCAACACCTCCGACCAGGCCCGGCCGTTCTCGCTCAAGGCCCTCGACCATCCGGTGCGCGTCCGCATCGACCTGCCCCAGCGCGGGCACGCCGACGCCTCCCGGATCCTGGCCCGGCTGGTGCTTGCCCAGTTCACGGCAGCCGTGACCGTACGGGAGGACCGGTCGCTCTTCGCCTGCCTGATCCTCGACGACGCCTCCGGCGTCATCACCCCGGAGGCGGTTCGCGGCATCCAGCGCCTCCGCTCGGCGGGAGCCGGCGCGGTGCTCACCCTGCGCACCCTGGACGACGTACCCCGGCCGCTGCGCAGTCCGCTGCTCGGCACCACCGGCTGCCGGATGGCACTGTCCGGGGTCACCCCCTGGGACGGGCAGGACTTCGCCGAAGTGTGGGGCAAGGAGTGGATCGAGACCCGGGACGTCACCGATCGCCAGATCATCGCCGAGACCCCGGCCGGCAAGGCCGTGCACATCCTGCGCCGGGTCATCACAGGACAGGCCCCCACCGCCCGTGCCGTCACCGTCCGTCAGGTGGAGCGTGAGCGGTGGTCTGCGTCCGAGTTGGCTCATGGGGTGCCGGCGGGGCATGCGGTGTTGTCGTTGACGAGTGTGCGGGGGGAGCACGCGCCGCCGTTGCTGGTGGATCTGCGGGGGTGAGAAGGCGGCGGGGGACCGTACGGTGAGGCAGAATCGGTGTAGGCCGTTCGTACGGTTCGGCCAAAGGATGTGTCCAGAGGGTCCGTCCAAAGGATCCGTGCGATGGATCTGTCCGAAGGATCTGTCCAAAGGACCCGTCCGGAGGGTTCGTTCAACAGGTCCATTCGGAAGATCCATCATCTGAACGTTCGATCTGCCGTCGACTGAAGGCCTCATGCCCCCGACCCTCGCCTCGCTCGTCCACCACTCCGCGCTGAAGCTGACCGTGCGCGCGGGCGAGGACCGCCTCGACGTGCCCGTCCGCTGGGCCCACGTCAGTGAGCTGGCCGACCCCGTGCCGTACATGGAGGGTGGTGAGCTGCTGCTGATCACCGCGCTCAAGCTGGACGCCGAGGACCCCGAGGCCATGCGGCGGTATGTGAAGCGGCTGGCCGGCGCCGGCGTCGTCGGGCTCGGGTTCGCCGTGGGGGTCAACTACGAACACATCCCGGCGGCCCTCGTCGACGCCTGCCGGCAGGAGGGGCTGCCGCTGCTGGAGGTGCCCCGCCGCACCCCCTTCCTCGCCATCAGCAAGGCCGTGTCCGCCGCCATCGCCGCCGACCAGTACCGGGCCGTCACCGCGGGGTTCGCCGCCCAGCGCGAGCTGACCAAGCAGGCGCTGAACGCCGGGCCCGAGGGGCTGCTCGGCGCGCTCGCCGGACAGGTCGACGGGTGGGCCGCGCTCTACGACGCCTCCGGCGCCGTCGTCGCCGCCGCTCCCGAGTGGGCCGGCCGGCGTGCCGCCCGGCTGACCGCCGAGATCGAGCGGCTGCGGGGGCGGCCCGCGCCGGCCTCGTCCGTCGTCGGCGGGCCCGAGCACGAGGACCGGGTCGAGCTGCACTCCCTGGGGACCGGGCGGCGGCCGCGCGCCGCACTCGCCGTCGGCACCGCCGCCGCCCTCGGCACCGCCGAGCGGTACGCCGTGCACTCCGCCATCGCCCTGCTCACCCTCACCACCGAACGCTCCCGTTCCCTGCAGGCGGCCGAACAGCGCGTCGGCACGGCCGTGCTGCGCATGCTCCTCGCCGGTGAGCCCGACCACGCCCGGGCCGTCGCCGGGGACCTGTACGGCGGGCTGCTCGACGCGCCGTTCCGGATGATCGTCGCCGAGTCGGCGTCCGGATCCGCTGCTCGGGCGCACGCGGACGCCCACGGTCACGTGCGTGGGCCGGGTGCCGGTGGCGCCGTGCCTGCCACCGGCGAGGTGAGCGGTGATCCGCTGGGCGGCCTGGCGGAGAGCCTCGAGTCGGCCGCCGCCCGCTCCGGGGAGGCCGTGCTGGTCGTGCCCGAGGGGGAGCGCCTGGTGGTGCTCGCCGCCGACGGGGGCGCGGCGGTGGCCGCCTGCACGAGTCACGCGGCGGCGCTGGAGGCGGCGCGGGCGGTGCCGGAGCGGACCGGGGGTGACGAGGAGGAGCTGGTCGTCGGGCTGTCCGCGCCGGCCGGGCCGATCGCCGCCGCGGCGGCCTACAAGCAGGCCGAGCAGGCGCTGTCGGTGGCACGGCGACGGGGGCGGGTGCTGGTGGAGCACGAGCAGCTGGCCGCGGGGTCCGTGCTGCCGCTGCTGGCCGACGACGCGGTGAAGGCGTTCGCGGACGGGTTGCTGCGGGCGCTGCACGAGCACGACGCGACGGGGCGGGGGGATCTGGTCGCCTCGCTGCGGGCGTGGCTGTCGCGGCACGGGCAGTGGGACGCGGCCGCGGCGGACCTGGGCGTGCACCGGCACACGCTGCGGTACCGGATGCGGCGGGTCGAGGAGATCCTCGGGCGGTCCCTGGACGATCCCGACGTCCGGATGGAGCTGTGGCTCGCCCTGAAGGCCACCAGCGCCGAGTAGTCCAAGTAGTCCAAACAGTAGTGCCGGGGCTGCCTACTGCTACGACTCGGACAAGCGACCCCCGGCCACCCCCGCCCTACCGTTGACCACGAAAGCCAAGCACACCCCCAACGCGGAAGGGCCGGGACTCGCACATGACTTCCATCCACGCCTTCTGGCTCGCCGGCCGCCAGGTCACCGGCGAGGACACCTTCGACGTCACCTCGCCGTGGGACGGCCGGCTCGTCGGCAGGGTCGGCGTGCCGACCGACGCCCAGGTCGAGGAGGCCGTGGCCGCCGCGTACGCCGTGCGGGACGAGTTCGCCGCCACCCCGGCGCACGTGCGCGCCGCCGCCCTCGACCACGTCAGCAAGCGGCTGGTCGAGCGCACCGAGGAGATCGCCCAGCTGATCTCCGCCGAGAACGGCAAGCCCATCAAGTGGGCCCGGGGCGAGGTCGGCCGTGCCGTCTCCGTGTTCCGGTTCGCCGCCGAGGAGGCCCGCCGGTTCAACGGCGGCGAGGCCCAGCGGCTCGACACCGACGCCGGCGGCCAGGGCCGGCTGGCGCTCACCCGCCGCTTCCCGAAGGGTGTCGTGCTCGGCATCGCGCCGTTCAACTTCCCGCTGAACCTGTGCGCCCACAAGGTCGCCCCCGCGATCGCCGTCGGTGCGCCCATCGTCCTCAAGCCGGCCCCCGCCACCCCGCTGTCCGGTCTGATCCTCGGCGAGCTGCTGGCCGAGACCGACCTGCCGGCCGGCTCCTGGTCGGTCCTGCCGGTCCCGAACGACCGCATGCCCGCCCTGGTCCAGGACGAGCGCCTGCCGGTGATCTCCTTCACCGGTTCCGACAAGGTCGGTTACGCGATCATGGACTCGGTGCCGCGCAAGCACTGCACGCTGGAGCTGGGCGGCAACGGCGCGGCCGTGGTCCTCGCCGACTACGCGAGCGACGCCGACCTGGACTGGGCCGCGACCCGCATCGCGACCTTCTCCAACTACCAGGGCGGCCAGTCCTGCATCTCCGTGCAGCGCGTGATCGTGGACGCCTCCGTCCACGACCGCCTGCTGCCGCGCATCGTCGCCGCCGTGGAGGCCCAGGTCACCGGTGACCCGTCCGACGCCAAGACGGACGTCGGCCCGCTGGTCAGCGAGGACGCCGCCAAGCGCGTGGAGTCCTGGGTGAAGGAGGCGGTCGAGGCCGGCGCCACGCTGCTCACCGGCGGCGACCGCGACGGCGCCTCCTACGCGCCGACCGTCCTCACCGACGTACCGGCGGACGTCACCCTCGCCTGCGAGGAGGTCTTCGGACCGGTCCTCACCGTGCAGAAGGTGGACGGCGAGGCGGAAGCCTTCGCGGCGGTCAACAACTCCAAGTACGGCCTCCAGGCAGGCGTGTTCACCCACGACCTGCAGGTCGCCTTCCGCGCCCACCGCGCCCTCGAGGTCGGCGGCGTGGTGATCGGCGACGTCCCGTCCTACCGCGCCGACCAGATGCCGTACGGCGGCGCCAAGCAGTCCGGTGTGGGCCGCGAAGGCGTGCGGTTCGCGATGGAGGACTACACCTACGAGCGCGTGCTGGTCCTGACCGGTCTCGCGCTCTGACCTGCCACGGACAGGTCGGAAACGGCAGCGGCCGGTGCCCACTGTGCGGGGGCACCGGCCGCTGTCGTTTCCTGCCTCTGAGTAAAGGATTCGGCATCGGCTGTTCAAGAGTCCTGCTGTGTGTCTTGTTCTGTCCATGACTCTCCCGATGGGATGCGCCTGACCAGTTCGTCCGACTCAGGACGTCTCAGGGATTTGTCAGGGGAACACATGCGCATAGCCCGTACCGGGCGCGGCCTCGCGGCTTCCGCCGCCACTGCCGCACTCGTCGCCGCAGGACTGGCGACCATCTCCTCGGCCGGCGCCACCAGCGCCGCGCCCGCCGGCGTACCGCACACCTTCGCGCAGCCGGCCATCGCGGGGCACAACCTGGTCCACGGCGTGGCCAGCCCCCTTCCCACCGCCCAGTGCCAGGCCAAATGGCACATCAACTGCTACAACCCGCTGCAGTACCGCACCGCGTACAACCTGAACCCGCTGTACAAGAAGGGCATCACGGGCAAGGGCCGTACGATCGTCATCGTCGACTCCTTCGGGTCCCCGACCGTCCAGCACGATCTGGACGTCTACAGCAAGCAGTTCGGGCTGCCCAGCACCAAGGTCAACGTCGTCAAGTGGGGTCACGTCCCGAAGTTCGACCCCAAGAACCCCGACATGACCGGCTGGGCCGGCGAGACCTCGCTGGACGTCGAGATGGCCCACGCCGTCGCGCCCGACGCCAAGATCGTCCTCGTGGAGACGGCGGTCGCCGAGACCGAGGGCACCACCGGTCTGCCGGAGATGATGTCCGCCGAGAAGTACATGATCGACCACGGGGTCGGCGACGTCATCAGCCAGAGCTTCGGCGCCACCGAGAACACCTTCCCGGGCTTCGACAAGGGCGATTTCTCCAGCATCAAGAAGCTGCGGTACGCCTACGAGGACGCGCAGCGCAAGCACGTGACCGTGCTCGGCTCCTCCGGTGACGGCGGCGCCACCGACGCCATGGCGGACGGCAAGACGTTCTACAAGTACCGCGTCAACTCCTGGCCGTCCTCCGACCCGTTGGTCACCTCCATCGGCGGCACCCAGCTCCACCTGAACGACAAGGGCCGGCGCGTCAAGCCGGACAGCGTCTACAACGACAACGGCGCGGGCGGCGGCGGCCAGTCCCACGTGTTCAACCGCCCGTCCTTCCAGGACGGTGTGAAGAACGTCGTCGGCACCCGCCGTGGCACCCCGGACATCTCGATGGCCGCCGCGGTCAACGGCGGTGCCTGGGTGTACTCCAGCTACGACCCGACCGCCACCGGCTGGGACGTCTCCGGCGGCACCAGCGAGGCCAGCCCGCTGTTCTCGGGCATCGTCGCCCTCGCCGACCAGGCGGCCGGCCACCGCCTGGGCGACCTCAACCCGGCGCTCTACACCCTGCTGAAGCAGAAGAACCCGGGCATCGTCGACGTCAACGACGGCACCGACAACAGCTACCAGGGCGTCACGGGCTACAAGGCCGTCAACGGCTACGACATGGCCACCGGCGTGGGCACGCTCGACGCCCTGCGGTTCGTGTCCGCCCTGGCCAGGAACCACTGACGGTCACCGCTTTCAGGCTCTGCAGGGCGCTGCCCGTCCTGCAGAAGGGGCCCGGCACCGCTGCCTTTCGGTGTCGGGCCCCTTCCCGTCGTCGGCTGATCCGGACCCTCAACCGGAGAAGCCGACGTGCGCGAGCCGCAGCGGGCCGCGCAGCCTGAGGCGGACGTCGTGCACGCCGTCGACGACCAGCGCGACGGCCAGGGTCGTGTAGGCGTAGCAGTCGGCCGTGGGGGTGTCCAGGGTCAGCACGGCCCGCACCGGGCCGCCGTCCAGGGACACCTCCAGTGCGCCCTCGCCCGCCACCTGTGCCGTCACCTCGCGCACCCCCGTACCGAAGTCGCAGGCACGGAAGAGGAGTTCGGCCGTGCCGCCGTGCGCCGGTGTCACCGCGTCGCCCGCCGTCCTCGTCCGGTCCACGACGGCCGCGCCGCACTGCTCGTCGAAGTCGGCCGCCGGCAGGCCGCGTTGCCGGGCGGCGCGCGGGGCCGGGGGCGTGCCGTCGAGGTGCACGGTCGTGCGCAGGCGGATGTCCTCGCTGGACGCGCCGAGCAACAGGTCGTACGGCCCTCTCTCCAGCCGTCGGCGGCCCTGTGCCGCGTCCCAGAACTCCAGGGCGGTCAGCGGGACTTCGAAGGAGAGGGGGGCCGTCTCGCCGGGGGCGAGGGTGACACGGCGGTGGGCCAGGAGCTCGCGGCGCGGGCGGGCCACCGACGGGTCCACGGCCCGGCCGTAGAGCTGCACCACCTCGTCCGCCACCCGGTCCCCGGTGTTCGTCACCGCGCACGAGACACGCACCGAGCCGTCCTCGGCACGGGCCGCCAGGCCGGCGTAGGCGAAGGACGCGTACGACAGGCCGTGGCCGAAGGGGAAGAGCGGGGTGCCCTCGAAGTAGAGGTAGGTCTGCCGGCTGCCGATGATGTCGTAGTCGAGCAGGCCGGGCAGGTCGGCGTCGGAGGCGTACCAGGTCTGGGGGAGACGGCCGGCCGGGGAGACGTCACCGGCCAGGGTGCGGGCGAGGGCCGTGCCCGCCGCCTGGCCGCCGTGCGCGCTCCACAGCACCGCCGGCAGCCGTGCCACGTCCACCGCGTACGGATAGGCCGAGGTCAGCACCAGTACGGTGTGCGGGTTCGCGGCCCGGGCCGCGCCCAGCAGCTGCTGCTGGTGCGCGGGCAGCCGGAGGGTCGTACGGTCCTCGGTCTCACGGCCGCCTATGTGCGGGTCGTTGCCCGCGACCACCACGACCACGTCCGCCTGCCCGGCCGCCCGGGCCACGGCCTCCTCGCCCCGTTCGACCGTGATCACCTCGAAGACGTCGCCGGAATCCTCGGCCCCGGCAACCTTCACGCCGTCGGCGGCGACCCGCACCTGACGACCCGTGCCCAGGTGCGTGAGGAGGTGACCGCTGCGGTGCGGTGCGAGGCGGAAGGTCTCCTGGACCACCCAGCCGCCCGGCTGGTCGGCGGCGGCGCGCAGGAAGCCGTCCTCGGCGACCGAGAGATACCGGCCGTCGGGCGCGCGCAGCGTCAGCACGCCCTCGCCCCAGTCCACCAGCGCGAACTCGGTGCCGACGGGGTCCACGGTGAGCGGCGGCAGATCGGTACGGCCACGCAGCAGGGCCGGGTCCAGGGCGCCCTCGGCGCCGCGCACCTCCTCCGGCGCGTCCGCGGCCGGCACGTGCAGGAAGGCACCGGCGGCGGTGCGCAGCCGGACGCGGTCCACGCCCTCCGCGAACTCCACCCGGTCCGCACCGAACCGCTCGTACAGGCCCTCCAGGGGAGTGGAGCGGTGCAGCAGGCTGCCGCTGTACCAGTCGAGCTTGCACTCGTCGGCGAGCAGGCCGACCACCGCGATCCGGGTGCCGGGCGCGAGCGGGAGCAGGTCGTCGTCGTTCTTCAGCAGCACGATCGCCTGCTCGGCGGCCTCCCGGGCGAGCGCCCGGTGTGCCGGGGTGTCGAACTCGCCGGTGCCGGCGTGCGGGTCGTAGTGCGGGTCGAACTCGCCGAGCCGGAACCGGACGGAGAGCTGGCGGCGTACCGCGGTGTCGATGTCGGCCTCCGTCAACAAGCCCTGCGCGTAAGCCTTTCCGACCCGTCCGACGATCTGCGAGCTGTCCGTCCCGTGGTCGGTGAAGCTGTCCACGCCGGCCAGCAGGGCGGCGGCGGTGGCCTCCTCGTGGGTGTCGAAGTAGTGCTCGGCGTCCACCAGGTTGGAGGGCGCGCCCGCGTCCGAGCAGACCAGCAGGTCGTCGTCGGTCCAGGTGCGCAGCTCGGAGCGCAGGTAGGGGGAGAGGTGGTTGGGGCGGCCGTTGACCAGGTTGTAGGCCGGCATCACCCCGGCCACCGCACCGGCCTCCACGGTCTCCCGGAAGGCGCGCAGATCGTACTCGTGCAGCACGCGCGGCCGGACGGAGGCGTTCGACGTGGCCCGGTCGGTCTCGTTGTTGTGGGCCAGCCAGTGCTTGAGGACGGGGGCCGTGCGCCAGTACACCGGATGGTCACCGCGCAGGCCGCGCGTGTACGCCGTGGCGATCGCCGAGGTCAGCTCGGGATCCTCCGAGTAGCCCTCCTCGTTACGGCCCCACAGCGGATGCCGGAGCAGGTTGACCGTCGGCGACCAGACGTTGAGGCCGACCCGGTCGTCCCGGGCCCGCATCGCGCGCACCTCCTTGGACACCGCCTCGCCGACCCGCCGCACCAGCTCCGGGTTCCAGGTCGCGCCCAGCCCCACGGCCTGCGGGAACACCGTGGCCGGCCCCATCCAGGCGACGCCGTGCAGCGCCTCCTGGCCGGTGCGGAAGGCGGCGATGCCCAGGCGCTCCACGGCGGGCGCGAACTGGTGCAGGAAGGCGGTCTTCTCGTCCAGCGTGAGCCGTGCCAGCAGGTCGTCGATGCGCTTCGCGAACGGCAGCTGTGGATCGCGGAAGGGCGGCATGGACGGCACGTCAACGGTCACGAGCGGTTCCCCTTGCGAACGGAGCGACGAGGATCTTTCGAAGCGCTTCGATGCTCGATCGGCGGAGGCTCGGATGTCAAGTTCCCGTGCGGAATCTTGGAAGCGACCCTTGTGTGCCCCAGGGTGTTCACTTAATCTCGCAGCAACATCGAAGCGCTTCGACGCCTTCGCCACCTCATGTCGACCGGCTTCCGCCTTCGTCGAAGCGCGCTTCCGCTCAGCCAGATCCACTCGAGACACCGCAGCCGACGGCCACCGCCGGGTGTCCTGGTGTGCCATGAAGGGTTGACGCAATGACGCCGAACGCCGCCTCCGCATCCTCCGCGCCCAGCCGGAGAAGCTCCCCCAGCCGGAGGAGCTTCCTCGCCTCCACCGCGGTCGCCGCCGCGGCGGTCGCCGGGGGGATGCCGATGCTCACCGCCTGCGGAGGTTCGGACAGCGGGTCGAGCGGAGGCTCCTCCGCCGGCAAGGGCGAGAAGAGCCTGCTGCCGTCCTACGTGGCGAACAACGTGGTGACCCCGGACATCCCCGCGAAGAACGGCTCGGCGATCGGCTTCACCGGCAAGCTCGACCTCGCGACCCTGAAGACCTCGGTGCCCGAGAAGCTCGGCAAGGGCGGCAAGGTCACCGTCATGTCGCCGTTCTGGGGCACCCCGCCCAAGGGCGACAACGCCTACTACAGGGCGATGAACGACCTCATCGGCGTCGACGTCGTCTGGCAGAACCAGGACGGCAACACCTACGACCAGAAGCTCGGCGCGGTCCTCGCCTCCAGCGACGTACCGGACGTCGTGGTCGTCCCGAGCTGGAACATGGGCGGCAGGATCCCCACCGCCATCATCAGCAAGTTCGCCGACCTCGGGCCGTATCTGTCGGGAGACAAGGTCAAGGACTACCCGAACCTCGCCGCCATCCCGACCGACGCCTGGCAGCGCTGCATCATCGGCGGCAAGCTGCGCGGACTGCCGCAGCCCTCCCCGTACGTCACCGGCATCGTGCCCCTCTACCGCAAGGACGTCTTCGACAAGGAGGGCTACCAGGTCCCGCGCTCCGCGGACGAGTTCATGTCCCTGGCCAAGGAGATCACCAACGCCAAGGCCAGGCGCTGGGCCTGCATGGACATGAAGTGGACCGCCTTCCAGGCCTTCGGCGTGCTCTCCGGCAGCGAGAAACCGCTCGGCTGGAACCTCGTCGACGGCAAGCTGATCAACCGCATCGAGACCGAGGAGTACCTCGAAGCGCTGGAGTGGACCCGCAAGCTGTTCGCCGCCGGATACGTCCACCCCGACGCCATGATGGGCAAGAACGCCCCCGACCCGGGCCCCAAGTTCGCCGCCGGCGAGTTCCTGATCTACCCCAACAACATCAGCCAGTGGTGGAGCCGCACCGCCGAACAGGCCACCCAGAACCCGCAGTTCAAGATCTGGGGCATGGACGTCTTCGGCCACGACGGGGGCAGCCCGCGGCTGTGGGCCGAACAGCCGGCCGGCATCTTCGCCTTCGTCAACAAGAAGGCCTCCGAGTCCGTGATCCGTGACGTTCTGGCCGTCGCCGACGTCACCGCCGCGCCGTACGGCACCAAGGAGTACATGCTCACCAACTACGGCGTCCAGGGCGCCGACTACACGGTCAGGAACGGCGTGCCCGTCAAGACCACCCAGGGCAACAACGAGGTCCTCAACGCCTACGTCATGGTCGCGAGCCCCGCCGCCACCATCGCCCACCCCGACTTCCCCGACGTCGCGAGGGCCCAGGTCGAGTGGCAGCAGCGGATGGGCGCCTTCACCAGGAAGTCCAGCTTCTACGGCCAGATGATCACCGAACCCTCCCGCTACACCAACCTCGGCAACGACTTCGAGCAGCTCGAGGACGACATCACCCGCGGCCGCAAGAAGATCAGCGACATGCAGCAGGCCGTCTCCGACTGGAAGAGCAAGGGCGGCGACGAACTGCGCGACTGGTACAAGAAGCTCCTCGACGAGAACGGCCCCGCGGCCGGCTGAGGCGAGACACCGAGGCAAGGAGAAGGCCGTGTCCCACAGCACGGTGCCTCGCAGCAGGGCCGAGGCAGACGACAGGCCGGGGAAGACCCCGGTGACCTCCGGCGACGCCACCGGATCACGGAAGAACCGCAGGAGGGCGAGGACCGGAAGGCTCGGCCTGCGCCTCAGATTCAGACGCGACCGCGTCCTGATCCTGATGACGCTGCCGGCCGTCCTGCTGCTCCTGCTCTTCAACTACCTGCCGATCCTCGGCAACATCGTCGCCTTCCAGGACTACGACCCCTACATCAGCGACAACGGCATCGTCTCGATGCTGCACAGCCCCTGGGTCGGCTTCGAGAACTTCCAGCGGATCTTCGCCGACTCGGCCTTCTGGAACGCGGTGCAGAATACGGTGGTCCTGTTCGTCCTGCAGCTCGTGCTGTTCTTCCCCGTCCCGATCCTGCTCGCGCTGCTCATCAACAGCGTGGTACGGCCGAGGGTGCGTGCGTTCGCCCAGGCGGTCCTCTACCTCCCGCACTTCTTCTCCTGGGTACTGGTCATCTCCGTCTTCCAGCAACTCTTCGGCGGGGCGGGCGTCTTGTCGCAACTCCTGCGCCAACACGGGTACAACGGGCTGGACATCATGACCGACCCGTCCACCTTCAAGTTCCTCGTCACGGCGGAGGGCATCTGGAAGGACGCGGGCTGGGGAATCATCATCTTCCTGGCCGCGCTGGCCTCGGTGAGCCCCGACCTGTACGAGGCCGCCGCGATGGACGGCGCCGGCCGCTGGCGCCGCATGTGGCACGTCACGCTGCCCGCGCTGCGCCCGGTGATCGCGCTGCTGCTGGTCCTCCGGGTGGGCGACGCCCTGACCGTCGGCTTCGAGCAGATCCTGCTCCAGCGCGACGCCGTCGGGCCGGGCGCGGCGGAGGTCCTCGACACCTTCGTCTGGTGGAACGGCGTCCGCAACCAGGACTTCGGCTACGCGGCCGCCGCCGGCCTGATCAAGGGCGTGGTCAGCCTCGGACTGGTCCTCGCCGCGAACAAGGTGGCCCATCTCATGGGCGAGCAGGGGGTGTACAGGAAATGACGGCCGTTCTCGACGAGCCGAGGAGCAGACCCCCGCGAGGGGCGGCGCCGCCGCGCCCGGTGTGGGAGGAGGAGCCGAGCAGGGCGGGGGTGGCCAGCAAGGGCCTGGTCCTCACCCTGGCCTGCCTCGGCATCCTCTTCCCGCTCTGGATCGTGGTCGTCACCAGCCTGTCCTCGCGGAGGACGATCGACCGGGCGGGCGGCCTGGTCATGATCCCCAAGGGCATCACCTTCGTCGCGTACAGGGAGCTGCTGAGCGGCGGCCAGGTCACCCGTGCGGCGGTCATCAGCATCCTGGTGACCCTGGTCGGCACGCTGTTCTCGATGACGGTGTCCGTCCTGTGTGCCTACGGCCTCTCGCGCATCGGCTCCCTGGGTCACCGCTGGTTCCTGATGCTGCTGCTGGCGACGATGTTCTTCAGCGCGGGTCTGATCCCGACGTACCTGCTGGTGCAGTCCCTGGGCCTGATGGACAGCTACCTGGCCCTGATCCTGCCGAGCGCGGTGAGCGTCTTCAACATCCTCGTCCTGCGGGGCTTCTTCATGGGCATCTCGCAGGAACTCGTCGACAGCGCGCGCATCGACGGCGCGGGGGACTTCCGGATCCTGTGGCAGATCGTGATGCCGCTGTCGAGGGCGGTACTGGCGGTCATCACGCTGTTCTACGCGGTCGGGTACTGGAGTGCGTGGTTCAACGCGTCCCTGTACTTGAACGACCAGAACAAGATGCCGCTGCAGAACGTCATGATCCAGCTGGTGCAGAAGCAGCAGGCACCGACGGGGCTGGGCCAGGCCATCAAGACGGGCGAGCTGTCGGGTCTCGCGGTGCAGATGGCGGTCATGGTGATGGCCCTGCTGCCGGTCGCCGTGCTGTCACCGTTCGTCCAGAAGCACTTCAAGAAGGGGATGCTGACGGGGGCGGTGAAGGGGTGAGCGGCGCCCTCTGAACGGGGGCGGGCTGTCTCGTTGGCGACTGCGGGTCCGCCGTGGTCGCTCGCGCAGTTCCCCGCGCCCCTTCGAGGCGCGCAGCCTGCGCCGGCGCCCGCCGGCGGCCCCCCCCCCCCCCCCCCCCCCCGCCCCGTGGGCCCCCCCCCCCCCCCCCCCCCCGGA
>NZ_JBEPBF010000015.1:0-113097 GCF_040298985.1 Streptomyces sp. NPDC001093
TGGATGTCGCTGAAGCGCATCATCGGCTCCCACTTCGCCAACTACCGCGAGGCCTGGGAGGCCAACCGCCTCATCGCCAAGGGCAAGATCCACCCCACCCTGTCCAGGACCTACTCCCTCGAGGAAACCGGCCAGGCCGCCTACGACGTCCACCGCAACCTGCACCAGGGCAAGGTCGGCGTGCTCTGCCTCGCCCCCGAGGAAGGCCTCGGCGTGCGCGACGAGGAGATGCGCGCCAAGCACCTCGACGCCATCAACCGCTTCCGGCCCTGAACATCCGGGAGTGAAGCCCATGAAAACCAGAGGAACAGACGTGCAAGACATAGTGGGACCCGGCCGTGCCGTCGGAATCGTGGGACTCGGGACGGTCGGCGAAGCGTTGCTGAACATGGTGGCCGCCACCGGGTGCCCGGTGGTCGGCGTGGACCACGACCCCGACGTCGTCGCCAGGGTCGGGCAACGCCTCAAGCGCAAGGACACCGGCGAGACCGGAGGGTCCGTCTCCTGGACACTGTCCGCCGAGATCACCGCGCTGGCCGACGCCGGTGTCGTGGTGGAGGCGGTGGCCGAAGACCCCGCCGCCAAGCGCGACGTACTTCGCCGGCTGCGTCAGGTCTGCCCACCCGACACGGCCATCGTCACCACGGCCTCCTCGCTGCCGCTCTTCCCCCTCAGCACCGCCGCGGGGCGTCCCGACCGGATCGCCGGCCTGCGACTGCTGCGCCCGCCGGCGGTCGGCAGGCGCGCCGAAGTCGTACGCACGTCACTGACGTCCGACGAAACTGGTGACCTGGTGGAACGCCTCGCGACAGCCATCGGCCTCGAATGCGTCGTTCTCGGGCACCGTGCGAGCGGTTTTGCCGCGCGGCTCGTCCACCTGTACCTCAACCGTGCTGCGGCCATGGTCGCGGAGGGTTTCGCTTCCCCCCGAGACGTCGACACCGCGATGCGCCTCGGTTGCGGACTGCCGTCCGGTCCGTTGGAACTGATCGACGAACTGGGCGTGGACGAGGTCCACAGCTGCCTGGAGTCCCACTGGAAGCGCACCGGTGAGGAAGCGTTCCGCCCGGTGCCGCTCCTGACCTCGATGCTTCGAAGGGGCACCCTGGGAAGGAAGACCGGCCAGGGCTTCCACCGCTACGACGACCAGGGTCTGCCGGACGAGAGGACCCCTGACGAACGGGGGCGTCCCGACTCCCCGGCATCCGGCGAGCCGGTACGCCACGTCGGCGTGTTCGGTTCCGGCACGATGGCTCGCGGGATCGCGGAGGTGTGTGCCACGTCCGGCCTCCGCACCACCTTGGTGGCTCGAAGCACGGACAAGGCCCGGAGCGCCGCGACGGCCATCGAGGCATCCCTGGTCAAGGCGGTGCGCCGGGGCAGGATCACCCCGGCACGGAAGAGGGACGCGCTGGCCGCGCTCGCCACCGTCGACGACATCTCGGCGCTTTCCGGCTGCGACCTGGTCATCGAGGCTGTCGCGGAAGACCTCCAGATCAAGCGCGGCGTCTTCGCGCGGCTCGGGGCGGTCTGCCGACCTGGTGCGATTCTGGCCACCACCACCTCCAGCCTGTCCGTCGCGGCCTGTACGGCTCCGGCCAACCGGCCCGGGGAGACGCTCGGCCTGCACTTCTTCAACCCCGCGCCGGTGATGAAGCTGGTGGAGCTGGTACGGGCGCCGGACACGGCCGCACACGTGACGGAAGCGGGCCGCGAGTTCTGTGCCGTCCTCGGCAAGGTCCCGGTGGCCTGCCCGGACCGAGCGGGTTTCATCGTCAACCGCCTCCTCTTCCCATATCTCAAGGATGCGCTGCGGTTGTCGGACGACGCCGCTCTCGACGTCGTGGCGCTCGACACCGCGGTGGAGCGGGGATTCGGATACCCGATGGGACCGTTCACCCTGCTCGACGCCATCGGCCTGGACGTCTCCCTGGCGATCCTGGAGCGTCTGCACGCCGAGTTTCCCGAGGCGGGCTGCGAACCACCAGCCGTTCTCAGGGAGCTGGTGGACGAGGGCTGTCTCGGACGCAAGGCGGGCCGGGGACTGCGCCGGGCGTGAGCTGTCGCTCAACCCTCCGGAGTGCCCACTGAGTTGAGCGCGACGGAGAGCTCCGCACGGCCCCGCAGCCCCAGTTTCCGGTAGATGCGGGTCAGGTGCTGTTCGACGGTACTGGGGGTGACACCGAGCTGCTCGGCGATCTCCCGGTTGGTCAGACCGTCCTGGGCGAGATGGGCCACCCGGTGTTCGGCCCTGCTCAGCGTATGGAGCTCCTCCGTCGCCGCCGGCGGCCTCATGCCGGGCCCCGCGTCGGTGCCGGCGCCGCACAACCGGTCGTACAGCATCTGCGCCTGCTTGCGCAGCCACGGGCTGCCCGTGTCCGGCTGTGCCAGCTCCTCCTCCAAGAGGCGCACCGCCTCGTCCCTGTCACCGAGCCCGGCGAGCGCTTCGGCGGCATAGACGCGCCAGGCCGTGAAGACGGACACCCTGAGCTGCCACGCGGCCATCAGGTCCCGGCACGCGTAGAAGTCGCCGAGCGCCGCTTGGTGACGCCCCGCAGCCAGGTGGAGGCGACCGCGCGCCTGCAAGTAGTGCAGTCCGGGCAGGGACTGGAACATCGACTGCGGTACCGGGACACGGAAGCATTCGGCCGCCGCCTCGAGGTCCCCGAGACTGACGCAGGCGAGAACCTTGGCGGACAGCGGCAGACCGACAGCCACCCCCCAAGCCGACGGGGGCAGCAGCGTCAGGGCCTGCTCCGCGCGGGTCAGCGCGGTCGTGAAATTGCCCAGCCAGCTCTCCAGGGTCGCGCTGGCGGTCAACAGGACGGCCCGGCAGGTGGTCGTGCGCTCCGAGCACCCCACGACCAAGCGGTCGCACCAGTCCGCGGCTCTCTCGAGGCGGGAGGCGCGAATCAGCGAGATCAACGCGGCCATCGTCGGCGCCAGGAGCGGCTGGTGCGGCACCTGCGCCTGCAGCAGCTGCTCGGCGGCTCCGCACGCGTCGTCGGTGGGTCCCTCGGTGAGCAGCAGGGCGAGCACCAGCGCTCCGTCCCACTGCGGATCCACTGACACGATGCGCCGGCCCGGATCGTGCGGGGACTCCAGGGGGCTGTGCCGATATCGCGCGCCGTAGGTGGGAAAGAAGTACGCGAACCACACCCGCAACACGTCGAGGCGGGCGCGTGCGTCCTGGGGCAGCTCCTCCCGCACGGCATCGAGGTCGGCGAGGAGAGCGCTGACCTCCTGTGTCCGCCCCGACCACAACAGATACATACCCAGCAGCAGACTGTGTTCCCGGCTCAGCCGGCCGGCCCGGTGCTCATCGAGCAGATCGGTCAGGTGCCAGCGAACCGCCCCCGGGTCCACTTCCCACTCCGCCTGCGCCAGTTCGGCCCGGACCACCGCACGCTGCGAGTCGTCGGCGGCGGCGTAGGCGGCCCGAAGGAAGGCGATGGCCCGTTCGGCGTCGTGCTCGTGCAGGGCCTGTGTGGCCGCTTCCCGCAGGGCAATGACCGCCCAGGGGTCCTGGACGGGCCGCGCGTGAATCAAATGGCCGGCCACTTCGCCCAGTTCGGCGTTGCTCTCGCGCAGTGCCAGCGCGGCGTTCCGATGCAGCCGTGTCCGTTCGTCGCTCGGAGTTCTCTCCAGCACCACGTCACGAGCCGCCTCCAGGTGGTAGCGCAGGCCGTCGGTCAGGCCGGCTGCCTCCAGGGCATTGCGTGACCGTGCCGCCTCACCGGCGGACATGCCCAGGTGGTGCAGGAGGCGCTCCACTCGCTCCGCGGTGGCCGACTCTCCGAGGACGGCGAGAGCCCGCGCGGTCCGCAGCCCGTCGTCGGACATCAGACCGTGGATGTACTGAACGGCGAACCGCACCGCGTCGGCACCAGGTGGAGGGAGGACCGCGCCCTGCTCCACTTCGGCCGGCGCACCGGAACCCGACCAGTCCTTCAGAAGCGCGTGCAGCAGGAGCGGGCTCCCCCCGCACGCCCGCCGCCACAGGGACACGGTCCGGTCGCCGACGCCGCTCCCCATGTGCTCTGCGAGCACTCCTTCGACACACGAGGCGCACAACGGGGCAAGGCGCAGCAGCGAGCAGCTGGGATTGCGCATGTACTCGGCGATCAGTAACGGACTCTGCTGGGGAAGGTCGGAGCTCCCGGTGAGCAGGATGAGGGCACGCAGTGGCGCCACACGGTGGATGACGTAGAGCAGACACCGCAGGGACTCACCGTCGATGTCGTGAACGTCGTCGACGGCGACGATCAGCGGTGTGCGCTCGGCGGCCGCGCAGACTGCGTCGTGCACCGCGGCGGCGACCATGGCGGGCGACTCGCACACGGCCGCGATCTCGTCCATGGAGTAGCCCAGACAGGACAGGAGTTGGGCGACGACGCCCAGAGGGAACGAGCGCTCCGCCACCGATCCCGTGGCGCTCAGCACGGTCACGCCCGCCCGTTCGGCCTGTCCTGTGACGTAGTCGACCACCCCGGTCTTCCCGGCACCTGGGGGGCCGAGAACCAGAGCGGCCTGTCCCCTACCGTCACGCGCCTGTCTAAAGAGTCCGTCAAGAAGTTGTTGCGCTCGGCATCGCTCTGCCAACTCCATGTCGGACATACTCCTTCCACGGCGCCTGGTTTCGGCCGCCACATGCACTGCTCATGCAATCAAAGCATGTCCGGCGAGACCCCCCTACCTCGGTGGCCCTCACTCTGCCGGTGCCCACCCGCCGCGACGCCGCAGGGGACGGCGGCCGGACCGGTCGCGCCCTCTTTGCGCGGCGAATTAGGGGGGAGCCACCACCCCCCTAATCGTCAACGCCCATGGAATTGGGGTTTCTTGCGGCACGTCTGACCATTGGCTAGCGTGCGAAGTCTTGCGGAGCCCCTCTCCTTTACCGGCTTTGTGGGCCCGGGGGACCCGACCGGCAGCAGCGAAGGGATGACGGAACAGTGGACGTATGGGTTACCGGTCTGGGCGCCATGACGCCGCTCGGCGGGGATATGCCGAGCACGTGGGCCGCAATGCTGAGCGGCGCCAACGGAATTGGGTATCTGAAGGACGAATGGGCCCAGCAGCTGCCCGTCCGAATCGCCGGGTGCCTGGCGGTGGATCCCGCCGGCTTCCTCGCACGGACCGAAGCCCGTCGACTCGACCGTGCGGAGCAGATCGCCCTCGTCGCGTCCCGGGAGGCTTGGCGGGACGCCGGCTCCCCGGAACTTCCCCCCGAGCGTCTCGCGGTCGTCATGGGCACCGGCATCGGCGGCGTCACGTCCCTGCTGGACCAGAACCACACGCTCGAGGTCAAGGGGCCGCGGCGGGTCTCACCCCACACCGTGCCCATGCTGATGGCCAACGGCCCCGCCGCGTGGGTCAGCATGGACCTGGGCGCACAAGGCGGCGCCCATGCTCCCGTCAGCGCGTGCGCGTCGGGGGCCGAGGCCATCGCCCTGGGCCTGGACCTCATCCGGGCGGGCCGGGCCGATGTCGTCGTGGCCGGCGGCGTGGAAGCCAGTGTGTTGCCCCTGCCGCTCACCGGCTTCGCGCAGATGATGGCGCTGTCCACGTCCAACGACGATCCGGCGCACGCCAGCCGCCCCTTCGACGCCCGGCGCAACGGCTTCGTCCTTGCCGAGGGGGGTGCGGTCGTCGTCCTGGAGCGAGCGGACCACGCCCGCGCACGCGCCGCTCGCGCCTACGCGACGGCCCTGGGAGCGGGCACCAGTTCAAGCGCCGCCCACATCACCGCCTCGGACGTGGCGGGACAGGTACGCGCCATGACCCTGTCGCTGCGCGACGCGCGGATCACCGGGCAGGACGTGGGGCACGTCCATGCCCACGCGACGTCGACGCCTCAAGGCGACGCGTGTGAATCCGATGCCATTGCCCAGGCCGTCGGTACGCACGCCGTGGTCACCGCCACGAAATCCATGACCGGCCACATGCTGGGGGCGTCCGGGGCCATGGGTGCGGCCGCGGCGATCCTGGCGCTTCGCGACGGCGTCGTGCCCGCGACCCGCAACCTGCGGGAGATGGATGCGCGCATCGATCTCGATGTGGTGACGGACGAGCCGCGCACGGGACAGTTCCGGGTCGCATTGTCCAATTCCTTCGGCTTTGGCGGGCACAACGTCTCACTCGTCTTCGGCCGCCCCTGACACCGGCAAGGCTCGTCAACTACCCGATCCTGGGAGCAAGTTGGCACTGCGGCTTGGCGCGTCACCGTCTCCGAGCGACATTGCCTCGACTTTTCCATCGAAAGAATTCCATGACATCCGAGATACCTGAAAACAGGTGCCCCATCCGCCTCGACGTGGATTTCTACAGAGATCCGCATGCTGTCTATCGGGCGATAAAACAACGCGGAAACAAACCCACTGAAGTCGTACTCGAAACGGGTATGGCCTACCTGCCGCCGAACCTGCGTGCCTGGGTGGTGACTTCCTACGAGGATGTCGAATTCGTACTGCGGGATCCCCGTTTCCGCAAAAGCATAGACAAGGCAATGCCGTTGTTTGCGGCGAGCGCCCAAGGCGGCGGACAGGAGCAGGACCGAAGCTCGCTGCTCTACGACAACATGGCGAACAACGACCCGCCGGTCCATACCGCCCTGCGCAAACCGCTCAACAGCTCCTTCACCGCGCGGGCGGTGGCTCCCAAGCGCCAGGCCATGCGGGAACTGGCCGAATCGGTCCTGGACGCCGTCGCAGGACACGAGTCGTTCGACCTCGTCCAGGATTTCGCCTTCCCTTACTCGATCGGCGTCATCTGTGACACGCTCGGGGTTCCGCGCGAGGATCGCGAGACGTTCCACCAATGGGTGCAGACGATCACCAGTGACGCGGAACCCGAGGTACTCCGGCGCGACGCGCAGCGGATGGTCGGCTACCTGCGCGGCCTCATCGCGCAGAGACGTGAGACGGGCACCGATGACATCCTGACGCAACTCGCCGTCTCGCTCAGCGAGTCGCAGGCGGTCGCCCAGGCGTACGCGCTGCTCGCCGCCGGGTACGAAACCTCGGCGAACCTGATCGTCACGGGGCTGCTGGTGCTGGAGTCGGAGCCGGATCTGAAGGCGCGTGTCTGGGGGGACCGGTCGCTCGTGCCGGCCGCCGTGGAAGAGATGCTGCGCCATCAGTCCCCCTTCAATCTGTCCCTGTACCGGTACGCCACCGAATCGGTCGAGGTGGGCGGGGTGACCATTCCGGCCGGCTCCATCGTGTTCCTGGCCTTCGCCGCGGCCAACCGCGACGGCGCGCGTTTCGAGGATCCCGACCGCTTCACGGTCGACACGCCGCGCCGTGAACACCTGGCCTTCGGCGGCGGCATCCACAACTGCATCGGCAAGCACCTCGCGCGTCTGGAGGCGGAGGTCGCGTTCGACGTCCTGGTCCGGCGCTGTCCGGAACTCGCCGTCCGCACGCCGCCCCAGCACAGGGAGTGGAAGGCCAGCCCCACCTTCCGGGGACTGAGGAGTCTCGTCGTCGCCCCTGGGCCACTGCGATCCGGCCCGGGCACGGCAGAAGCAGGTGAAGCAGCCTGATGAGCGCACGGACCCACCGGCCGCGACCGACACGGACGTACGCGGAACCAGACGCAGCCTCCATGGCCGTCATCGGTCTGTCGTGCCGCTTTCCCGGCGCCTCCGATCCGGGCGAGTTCTGGCGCAACCTCATGTCCGCGGCGGACAGCGTGGGCAGCGCTCCGCCCGGCCGCTGGGAGGAACGTGCCGGGCCGGCGCCCGCCGAACCCCGCACTCCCATCCGGCACGGCGGCTTCATCGAGGGCATCGACGAGTTCGACGCCAGGTTCTTCGGCATCGTCCGACGCGAGGCCGAGCACATGGATCCGCAGCAGCGGCTCCTGCTCGAGCTCGCATGGCAGGCCCTGGAGGACGCCTCCGTTCCCGCACAGGACCTGCGCGCGGCGCGCTGGGGTGTCTATGTGGGGGCGAGCGCGGATGACTTCAGGACGCGGTACTTCGCCTCCGGGTGCCTCGACCGGTTCGGGCACATGGGCTCGAGCCGCTCGCTGCTGGCGGGACGCATCTCCCACCACCTCGGTCTGCGCGGCCCCAGCGAAGTCGTCGACACCGGTCAGTCGTCCTCCCTGTGTGCACTGCACCGGGCAGTCGCGAGCCTGCAGCTGGGCGAATGCGATGCCGCGCTCGTCGCCGGCGTCAACCTCAACCTCCTGCCGGACGTCACCGACCAGGTGCATCTGTGGGGCGGTCTGTCCCCTGACGGCCGCTGTCGCGCCTTCGACGAGCACGCCGACGGATACGTCCGCGCCGAGGGGGGCGGCGTCGTCGTGCTCAAGCCGCTCGAGGCCGCCGTACGCGACGGTGACCACGTCTACTGCGTGGTGCGCGGCAGCGCCACCAACAACGACGGAGGCAGAGCCGGTCTCGGTGTTCCCAGCGCGGACGCCCAGCGCGAGGTGATCGAGGCCGCCCACCGCGCCGCGGGGATCACGGGTGCGTCGGTCGGCTACGTCGAACTGCACGGCACGGGCACACCCGTAGGTGACCCGGTTGAGGCCGAGGCACTCGGCGAGGCCGTCGGAAGGCGGCGCCCGCGGACAACGCCGTTGCTCGTGGGCTCGGTCAAGTCGAACATCGGGCACCTGGAGTCGGCGGCTGGCATCGCCGGATTCATCAAGGCGTGCCTGGTACTGCATCACGGGCAGCTGCCGCCGACCCTGCACCATCACCGCAGCCCCGAGGCACTGCCGTTGGCGGACCTCAACCTTCGGGTCGTCGGCGTGGACCACGACGAGAGCCTGGGAACCGACGAACTCGTCGGGGTCAGCTCGTTCGGCATGGGCGGCACCAACGTCCACGTGGTCCTGGCGAGTTCGCCCGTCGCTACGAGTCCGTCCGGTCGGCCCGGGTCCCGGACTCCGGCCGAGCAGCCCACCGCGGACACCGTGTGGTGTCTGTCCGGTCGCACCCGCGAAGCGGTCCGCACGCTGGCTCGCGCCCTCCTCGAACACACCTTCCCCACGGAGCGCTACACCGTGGGCGATGTGGCCTGGTCCCTCGCCCAGCGCGACGAGGGCGAGCACCGCGCCGCGGTGGTCGGCGGTTGCTGGGACCGGATGCGCGACGGACTGCTCAAGATCGTGGCAGGCCACGACCTGGCCATACCGGCGGACTGGCTGCACGACGGAGGAGCCGAACGAGTCGCCTGGGTATCCGTCGCCGGTACCTACGCCGCCCACGGAGACATCGCCGAGGTCGCAGCTCGACTGGGAACAGGACTGCGCAAGGTGCCCGGCCTGCCCACGTACCCCTTCGAACGCGACACCTTTCACGGACCCGCACCGCGCCGCTCCCTCGCCCCGGCCCCCGAACCGGCCACCGCGGCGCCGGACGAGGCCGTCCCACGCTCCCTGCTCGACGGCTGGGAGCAGGCTGCCGATCCCTCCGAACGGCTCTGGCTCATCCGGTCCTTCCTGGAGCGCGAACTCCTCGACGTTCTGGGCGAGACGGGCGACGGCCGTCCGAGCGTGGATCCCGACAGCACCTTCCAGGACCTGGGCGCCGACTCCATGTCCCTGCTCGAGCTCCAGGACCGTCTCACGACCGCCACCGCCGTGGAGATCCCGGAGTCCGCGCTCTTCGACCACCCGACGATCAACGACCTCGCGGCACACCTGAACACCGAACTGGAGGCACTCCGTGGCTGAGCACACAACGGAGCCCGAAGACATAGCCGTCGTGGGTATGGCCTGCCGCTACCCCGGCGGCGTGAACACCCCGGAGCGCCTGTGGGCCTTGGTCGACGAGGGCCGGGACGCCATCACCGACTTTCCCGGCAACCGCGAGTGGCACACCGAGGATCTGTACGACCCGAGCTTCGTGCGGCAGGGCGGGTTCCTGCACGACGCGGACCTCTTCGACGCCGACTTCTTCGGGATCAGGCCCGCTGAGGCGATCTCCATGGACCCGCAGCAGCGGGTGCTCCTGCAGGTCGCCTGGGAGGCGATCGAGCGGGCGGGCATCGTCCCGTCGAGCCTCAAGGGTTCACAGACCGGCGTGTTCGTCGGGCTGATGCCGAACGAGTACGGGATGCCGCTGTGGAAGTGGCAGGACGAGACGGCCGGTTTCATGGGCACCGGCACCTCACCGAGCGTGGCGTCCGGGCGGATCGCCTACCTCCTGGGCCTGGAAGGTCCCGCCCTGACCATCGACACCGCCTGTTCGTCGTCCGGCGTGGCGATTCACACCGCCGTACGGTCCCTGCGCAGCGGCGAGACGGACCTGGCGCTCGCGGGCGGCTGCACCGTGCTCACGGGGCCCGGTATGTTCGTGGACTACGCGAAGAAGGGTGCCCTCTCGCCGGACGGACGATGTCGCACCTTTTCCGACACCGCCAACGGAACCGTCTGGGCCGAAGGCGCGGGCGTCCTCGTCCTCGAACGCCTCTCGGCGGCACGGCGCAACGGGCGCCGCATCCTCGGTGTCATCAAGGGAACCGCCGTCAATCAGGACGGCGCGAGCAACGGCCTCACCGCACCGAGCGGCAAGGCTCAGGTCAAGGTGATCCGGCAGGCGCTCGCCGACGCCCGGCTCACGCCCGGCGAGGTCCAGCTCGTGGAGGCGCACGGGACGGCCACCAAGCTCGGCGACCCCATCGAGGCCAACGCCATCCAGGCCACCTACGGAGCGGACCGCGGCGACGAACCCGTGTGGATCGGCTCCTTCAAGTCGAACATCGGCCACTCCATGGCCGCAGCGGGAGTCGGCGGTGTCATCAAGTGCCTGAGCGCGATGCGCGCCGGCACCATGCCCAAGACACTGCACGTCGAGGAACTCAACTCCCACGTCGACTGGTCCTCGTCGGTGAACGTCCTGCGCGAGAGCAGGCCCTGGCCCACGGCACAGGGCGGCGTACGCCGGTGCGCCGTCTCCTCGTTCGGTGTCAGCGGCACCAACTCCCATGTGATCCTGGAGAGCTGGGACGAGGAGCCGATGGTCTCCGCGACCCCGGCGGACGCCTCCGACGGCACCACTCACGCCCTCACCCTCTCCGCCAAGACGCCCGCGGCTCTGCGCTCTCACGCCGCGAGGGTCGCCGAACACCTCATCTCCGGGACGTCGTCCGTGGCGGCGACCGCGCAGGCGCTCGCCACACAGCGCGAGCACTACGCCCACCGCGCCGTCGCCGTCGCGGGAGGACGAGAGCACCTGGCCGCCGCGCTCCAGGCGTTCGCCGACGGCACCGACTCCCCAGCGGTCGTGCACGACGAGGCACGGCGCATTCGACGCCCGGTCTTCGTGTTCCCCGGGCAGGGGTCCCAGTGGGACGCCATGGCCGTGCGGCTCCTGAAGGACTCCGACGTCTTCCGGCTGAGGGTCGAGGAGGTCGCGGGAGCCTTCAAGCCCTACCTCGACTATGACCTGCTGGCGGTGCTGGCCGGCGAGGACCGGGAGACGAACCGGGAGCGCACGGACGTCGTCCAGCCACTCACCTTCACCATGATGCTGGGCCTCGCCTCGATGTGGGAGCTCGCCGGTGTCCGGCCCGCCGCGGTGATCGGCCACTCGCAGGGCGAGGTCGCCGCCGCGTGCCTCGCCGGTGCTCTCAGTCTCGACGCGGCGGCCCGTGTGGTCGCCTGCCGCAGCCGCGTGCTGGAGGACGAGGGACGCGGCGGCATGGTGGCCGTGGCGCTCGGCGTCGAGGAGGCGGTGACCGCCACCCGCGAAGCAGGCGCGCATCTCGCCGTCGCGGCCACCAACGGCCCCGCCTTCACCATCTTGTCCGGTGACGACGAACCGGGTATCCGGCGTCTGCTGGACCGGTGCGAGGACCGGGACGTGTACGCCCGCCGGGTCCCGGCCAAGTGCGCCTCGCACTCACCCGTCATGGCCGAGCTCGAAGGCCGGATCATGGCAGGACTCGACGGCCTCCAGGCCTGCGCGGAGGACGTGGCCTTCTTCTCCACGGTCGAGGGCGACCGGGTGCGGGGGCAGGATCTGACCGCCGCGTACTGGTACCGGAATCTGCGCGAGCAGGTCCGGTTCGCCGAGACGGTCACGGCCATGGTGTCGCACGGCTACGACGCCTTCATCGAGATCAGCCCGCATCCCGTGCTCCTCACCTCGCTGCGCCAGATTCTGGAGCAGGCCGGCAGCGACGCCCCGGTGTGCGCCACCCTCCGCCGGGACCAGGGTTCGTACGAGCGGTTCCTGACGGCTGCCGCCGAGGCCTACGTACAGGGCCACGACGTCGGCTGGGCCGCCCTGCACACCGGTGCGTGGTCCGGGGGGCCGGCTCCGGACGGTCTCCCCACCTACCCGTTCCAAGGACGCAGGTTCTGGCTTCCGTCGCAGATGGAGACCACGGCCGTCTCCCCGCCCGCCGCCGTCCGGCCGAGCGCCGGCAGGACGCCGATCGCGGCCGGCGGCCACCCGTTCCTGACCTCCGTGGTCGAGACGGTCGACGGCACCATGGTGATGAGCGGGCGCCTGTCCGTGCGAAGCCACCCGTGGTTGATGGATCACCGGGTCGAGGACACGCCCTTGCTGCCCGGCACCGCCTTCGCGGAGCTACTGCTGACGGCGGGGCGCGAACTCGACTGCCCGGCCCTCGACGAGATGGTGCTCCGGGACCCGCTGCTCCTGCCGGTGGACGGGTCTCAGGTCGACGTACAGGTGACCGCGCGACGCGCCGACGCACAGGGGAAGCGGGCCGTGGCGGTGTACTCGCGCCCGGCGGCCGACACCGAGTGGCGCCAGCACGCGGAGGGCTTGGTGTCCCCCGAGCTCCCTCGGCCGACTCCCGCCGGCCTCACGACCGAGCCCGGTGCCGGACGCCTGGAGGCCGACACGCTGTACGCGCGGCTGCGCGGGATGGGGTACGGCTACGGCGACGCCTTCCAAGGCGTACGCGGTGGAGAGCACGGCGACGGCTGGGCCCGCTCCCGGGTGGTCCTGCCGGACAGCGCTCGTATCAACCACCACGGCTTCGCGCTGCACCCGGCGCTGTCCGACGCGGCACTCCACGCCGCCGTGGCCTGTGGCCTGATCGAACCGCCGGCAGCAGGGGACATCGCCGTCCCCTTCGTGTTCAACGGGGTACGGGTCGGTGACGGCGACGCTGCCGACCAGTGCTGGGCCGCTGCCCGCCGCGTGGCTCCCGACACGATCGCCCTCACCCTGACCGACGACCTCGGCCATATGCTGCTGAGCATCGACAGCATGGTGGTCCGCGGTCTCGAGCGGCCCGCTCGGCAGCCGGACCACGTGGAGGCCACGCTCTACACGACCGACTGGACGGAGGCCGAGGGCGAACGGGGTGTGGAACGTCGCCTGTGCGTCGTGGGCGCCGACGGGCCGCTCGCCGCGTCCCTGCGGAACACCGCACACGGTGGGATAACGGTGGCCACGCTCGACGAAGCGGTCATGGTCGTCAGGGCTCTGCCCGGAGACTGGCAGGTCGTCCTGTCCACCCCGTGGACGGGCCCCGGGACCGTGACCGCGGCTGACGTCCATGACACGGCGGCGTGGGCGCTGGAGGCCGTCCAGCGGTGGATGCTCGCCGAGGACCTCTCCGAGCGTGCTCTGCTCACGTTCGTCACCCGGAACGCGGTGGCTGTCCCCGGTGACGAGGCGCACGACCTGGCCGCGAGCGCTCTGTGGGGGATGGTCCGCACCGCCCAGACCGAGAACCCCGGTCATGTCCGCATCATCGACGTCGACGACGCCGCGGTCGCCGAACCGGACCCGGTCAAGGCGGCGTTGCGACGTTCCGAGGCCCAGCTGGCCGTACGCGCGAGCCGGGTGCTGCGCCCGCATCTGTGGCCGCACACCTCCGCCGGCGCCCCGTTCCCGGACTGCGGCGACGACACCGTCGTCATCACCGGCGGCACCGGCACGATCGGCCGTGCCCTGGCCCGCCACCTCGTCACCCAGAAGTCCGTGCGGTCCGTGGCGCTGCTCAGCCGCAGTGGCCGGCAGGCGCCCGGTATCACGGCCCTCACCTCCGAGCTGGAGCGCCTGGGCGCCTCGGTTCGCGTGCTCGAGGCCGACACCGCCGACGCGGAGCGCCTGCGCGCGGCCCTGGCCCAACTGCGTGCGGAGCGTCCGCTGGCGGGCGTCGTCCATGCCGCGGGCCTCCTCGACGACGCCATCGTGCCGAACATGACGCCCGAGCAACTGCACCGTGTCCTGGCGAGCAAGGTCGACTCGGCGCTCAACCTGGACGCTGCGACGCGTGCGGACGACCTTCGCTTCTTCACCGTCTTCTCCTCCCTGTACGGCGTGCTCGGCGGCCCCGGGCAGGCCAACTACGCCGCGGCGAACACCTTCCTGGACCACTTCGCGCACTGGCGCCGGGCCCAGGGGCGGCCGGCCAACTCCGTCGCGTGGGGTCTGTGGGACGAGGCGACGGGTATGACGGGGCACCTCGACGAGGCGGATCTGCTGCGACTGCGGCGCAACGGAGTGGCGCCGTTCACGGTGGCGGAGGGGCTCGCCCTGTTCGATGCCGCACTCGGCAGCAGCACCACCGCGGTGATCGCGGCACGTCTCGCGGTGTCCGATGCGACCGACGACGCGACGATGGACGCTCCGTTCCTGTTCTCCCGCCTCGCAGGGCGTGGAGCGACCCGGACCGGGGGGATGCGCAAACCCGCACCCGCACCCGCCGCCCCGCCCGCACCCACCGTCACCGCTGCCCCGCCGGCCCCGAGCGCCCCGGCTCTCCGGCCTCCGACGCGGCAGACGCCTGCCGCTTCCGCTCAGCCACGCGCCGAGGCCGACCGGCCCACGCGCCCGCAGGAGGCGGCCACCGTCCTCGACCTCCTGAACTCGCCGGAGGCATCACACGACCAGCGCGTCGCCGGCCTGCTCACCGTGGTCAAGGAGAGTGTGGCCGAACTGCTCGGCACCGAGCACCGGCGCGTGGACGCCCAGCAGTCCTTCTACGAGATGGGCTTCGACTCCCTCACCTCCATGGAGCTGCGCGTCCGCCTCGGCCGCAGGCTCGACATCCGGCTGGGCGCCACCGTGGTCTTCGACCACCCGACTCCGGAGGCACTCGTCTCGCACATCGTGGATCTGTTCCGGCCCGATGACGGTCGGGAGTCCGACGAGTCAGAGGAGCCCGGCCCAGGCCAGGTCAGCGAGCCGGACGTCGCCCCGGCCCCGGTTGCGGCGCCCGCGAGGCAGGGGGCGCGACAGAACGCGGACGCCGGCAGGACGAGGGAGGAACAGCCCTCCGTGCCCGACTCCGCCCCGTTCCCCCTGACCAAACTGCAGGAGGCATATCTTGCGGGCCGGGCCGGTGACTTCGAACTGGGCAACGTCTCCACGTACTTGTACGTGGAGGTCGACCTGACCGGCTTCGACGTGGCGGCGGCCGAGCACGCGCTCGACCGGCTCGTACGGCGCCACCCGATGCTGCGGGCCGTCTTCGACCCGGAGACCGGGACCCAGCGGGTGCGGGGCAGCGTGCCCCGCGTGTCGATCCCCGTCGAGGACCTGACCCGGCTCACGGAGGACGAGCGTGGAAAGCGGCTCGCCGCGATACACACCGAGCTGAAGGCCAAGGAGTTCGACGTCACGAGCTGGCCCCTGTTCGTGGTGCGCGCCACGGCCGTCAGCTCGACCGTGACGCGGCTGCACTTCGGCATCGACGTACTCGTCTCGGACGGCAGCAGCACCTCCGTCCTCTTCAAGGAGTGGGCGGATCTCTACGCGGACCCCGACACGGAACTTCCGGAACTGCGGTCGGGATTCGACGAGTTCACGCTCAGGATCCGCGAACAGGCCGCGGCGGCGGAGAGCGACCGGAGCAGGTCGTACTGGGGCGGTCGGCTCCAGAGCCTGCCCCCGGCTCCGGAACTGCCGCTCGCGGTCCGCCTCGCCGACGTACGGCGCCCCGTGTTCACCAACCGCTTCCTGCGCGTCGAGGCACCGGAGTGGGAACAGTTCAAGCGCAATGCCGCGGCAGCCGGTCTGACGGCGTCGGGCGCCGTGCTGGGGGCGTACTGCCACGTGCTCGCCGCGTGGTCCAAGACACCGGACTTCACCATCACCTGCCTGGTGTCGCAACGGGACGCGATAGCCGGTATGGACACCGCGAACGTCATAGGCAACTTCTCCTCCACGAGCCTGCTCGAAGTGCGGGTCGACCAGGCCGCTCCGTTCCGGGACACGGCCCGCCGGATCCAACGGCAGCTGATGCAGGACATGGAACACACCGCCTGTTCCGGCCTCGATGTGCTCAGGGACCTCGGCCGTATGGACGCGAGCGCGGGGCGGGCGCGCATGCCTGTCGTCTTCAACAGCACCATCGGCGGGGCCGCCGCGGGCGGGCAGGAGGCCGGTCCCGTGGGTTCGCTGTGCCGCATGGGTGAGACCGGCACGCCGGTATGGAGCGGGGTCCGCACCCCGCAAGTCATCCTCGACCACACGGCGTTCGAGGAGAACGGCGGTCTGATCCTCAACTGGGACGTGGTGGAGGAAGTGTTCCCGGAGGGCGTCGTGGACTCCATGTTCGCGGCATACGAAAGGCTGATTCGTGAACTCTGTCGCTGACTCCGCGTGGTTCGCGCCCGCCTGGGCGAACGACCCCGAGCTCGCGCCCGGTGCCGGCAGGCTCCAGCGCACCCAGGAGCCCGGGTTCCCCTCTGACCACACCCTCCATTCCCGTTTCGTCGAGCGAGCCGCGCGTACTCCCGACGCTGTCGCCGTGATCACACGGGACCGGCGGCTCAGCTATGCCGACGTCGACGCGGAATCGGCTCGTGTGGCCTGTCTCCTGGCAGAGCATGGCACGACCACCGGAACGTTGGTCGGGGTGGTGATGGACAAGGGCTGGGAGCAGGTGGTCGGCAGTCTGGGCGTGTTGCGGTCGGGAGGCGCGTACGTCCCCATCGACCCGAACTGGCCGGCCCAGCGCCTCGCCGCGGTGATCGCCGCCGCGGAGCTGGACACGATCCTGACCCAGCCCGCGCTGCGCAACGCCGTCGACTGGCCCGACGGCCTCACGGTGCTGGAGGTCGAGGCGCCCGACCCGTCCGAGAACGCCGCGGTCCACACGGCGCCGGACGTCCCGGTGACACCTCGTGACGTCGCATACGTGATCTACACCTCCGGCTCCACGGGCGTCCCCAAGGGGGTGGTGATCGAGCACGGACCAGCGGTCAACACGATCCTGGACGTCAACGACGAACTGTCGCTCACCGCGGACGACCGCGTCCTCGGCCTCTCGGCCCTCAACTTCGACCTGTCGGTCTACGACATCTTCGGACCTCTCTCCGCCGGTGGCGCGGTCGTGCTGCCCGGTCCGGAGGACGCCCGCGAACCGGCGGGCTGGCTCTCCCTGATGGCCGAGGGGAGGGTCACGGTGTGGAACAGCGTTCCCGCCCTGATGGCCATGCTGTGCGAGCACCTGACGTCGTCGCAGGACACAGATCCCCGGTCCCCGGACGCCCCGTCCTCGCTGCGCGCCGTCCTCATGAGCGGGGACTGGATTCCCGTGGCCCTGCCCGTCGAGATCCGGCGGTTCTTCCCTCAGGCGGCCTTGTGGAGCCTCGGGGGTGCGACCGAGGCGTCGATCTGGTCGATCTGGCATCGGATCGTTCCCGAAGACACGGCGTTGCCGTCCATCCCCTACGGCACGTCCATGCGGAACCAAAAGGTCTTCGTCGCCGACACGCTCCTACGGCCACGCCCCACGTGGGTCGTAGGCGAAATCTGCATCGCCGGCGTCGGCCTGGCGCGTGGATACCTCGGCGACCCGGAGAAGACCGCGAAGAGTTTCACCGTCTCTCCGTCCACCGGAGATCGCGTGTACCGGACCGGTGACTGGGGACGTCTCCTGCCCAACGGCGAGATCGAGTTTCTCGGCCGCGACGACATGCAGGTCAAGGTCGGCGGCTACCGGATCGAGCTGGGCGACGTGGAAGCCGCGCTGCTGCGATGTCCCGAGGTCGCGGGCGCCGTCGTCACGGCCCCCGGCGACCGGAGCCGCAGGCGACTCGTGGCGCACGTCGTGCTGGCGGCGGGCGCCAGGCGAACGGGCGCGGACATCAAGAAGGCCGCGGAAGAATTCCTGCCGCCGTACATGCTTCCCGCCCTTGTGACCGTGTGGGATGCACTGCCCCTGACGGCGAACGGGAAGGTGGACCGCGCCGCACTGGCCCGGCACGAGGAGGAGCCGGATACGGAGGATGAGAACGCTCGCCCTGCCACCGAGGAGGAACAGGCTCTGCTCTCCCTGTGGAAAGCCTTCTTCGAAACGTCCTCGCTCTCCGTCCTGGACAACTTCTTCGAACTGGGCGGGGACTCTCTACGGGCCGTACGTCTGATGGCAGTGGTGCGGAAGGAACTGGAGGTCTCATTGCCCGTTTCAACGCTTTTCTCAGCGCCAACAGTCCGGTCACTGGCGGTCCGCATACAGCAATCGCGCGTGAGGGCATAGCTACATAAGTGTCCGGCTGGTGCCGTCGGCACCAGCCGGACATGTGCGTTGGGCGGCGGACCGGCGCCTCAGAGACAGCGCCCATGCCGCCCGGCGTGGCGGTCAACGTCTCGTCGTCACTTGGTGAAGACGAGACTGACGTTGTGCCCGCCGAACCCGAACGAGTTGGCCAGCGCAGCGGACCACTGCCCGATGCGCCGCTCACCGCGCACCACGTCCAGTTCCACGCGCGGGTCGAGTTCATCGAGGTTGCGCGTGGCCGGCACCGTGCCGTCCTTGAGCGCGAACAGAGCGGCCATGGCGCCAACAGTTCCGGACGCGCCCATCATGTGACCTGTCATCGACTTCGTCGCCGTCACCGCGGCGTGAGTGCCGATCACCCGGCCGATCGCCTCGGCCTCCGCCAGGTCACCGGACTCCGTCGAGGTGGCGTGGGCGTGCACCAGCCCGATGTCCGCCGGGGCCAGGCCGGCGTCGCGCAGCGCCAGTTCCATGGCGAAGGCCTGGCCGTCCGCGTCGGAGGCCGTGATGTGGTTCGCGCTCGAACTCACTGCACTGCCGGCCAGCGTGCCGTAGGCACCTGCTCCACGGGCCCGGGCGAACTCGGCGCGTTCGAGCACCATCATCCCCGCGCCCTCGCCCATGACGAACCCGGACCGCTCGACGTCGAACGGGCGGGACACGGTCTCCGGGTCCACGGACCGCGTCGACAGGGCCTTCATCTGGGCGAATGCCGCGATGGTGAAGGGGTGCAGACATGCCTCCACCCCACCTGCGACGACCACGTCCGCCCGCCCGCTGCGGATCAGATCCTGCCCCAGGGCGAGGGCCTCCGCCCCGGACGCACAGGCACTCACCGGAGTCCTGGCGCCTCCCTTCGCGCCCAGGTCCATGCTCACCCAGGCAGCGGGCCCGTTGGGCATCAGCATGGGGACCGTGAACGGCGACAGCCGGCGAATCCCTGCGCGTTCGAAGATGTCGTCCTGCCCCAGCGTGGTGAGAACACCACCGGTCCCCGTACCGATGACGACGGCGAATCGCTCCGGTTCGACCTGCGGAGCACCGGCGTCCCGCCAGGCTTCGCGCGCACTGAGGATGGCGGCCTGCTCACCGCGGTCCAGCTTCCTGGCCTCGGTCCTCGGAAGCAGGGAGGCAGGGTCCACCGTGAGCCGGGCCGCAACGTGCACGGGCAGGTCCGCGGCCCACTCCTCCTCCAGGAAACGCACCCCCGACTTACCGTCCAGCAGCCCCGACCACGACGACGGCGCATCGGCTCCCAGTGGCGTCATCGCACCGACGCCCGTCACCAGCACACGACCGTTACGGGTCACACGAGCCTCCTTGAATTTTGTAGATATTACATAGTGCCCGACCTACCTTCACGGGGATCATGCCAGCTTTCAAAAGGGAAATCAGGGTAGGAGCCGACCGATTTGAAAGCGGGAGATTGTGTCATTCCAACAATTGGGGTACCTCAGGCGGGAGCGCAGAGGGGACACTGCGCCAGGGTGAATTCGCCCAGGCGCGCTCGGCGGCCGGTCCGTGGTTCAGGTGTCCTGGTGCTGCCTGCGGCTGAGGCTGAGCAGTGTGTAGACCAGTAGGGCAGAGGCGAGGCCGACGGCCCAGCCGTAATCGGCCAGGGGCTTGAGGAACGGGATGATGCCGTCGGTGGGGAAGGGGCCCTGCTTGACGCCCTTGGCCACCGTCGAGTACGAGCCGCCGACGGCCAGGACGCCGCCGATCACGAACGCGGCCACCGCGCGCAGGTTCCAGCCGCCGGTGTACCAATAGCGGCCGTCGGACAGGTACAACTCCCCCAGCGCCAGGCGGGTACGGCGCACGATCCAGTAATCGGCGACGAGGATGCCGGCCACGGTGCCGAGCAGGCCGCCGACGAAGCCGAGCCACGTGTAGATGTACACGTGCGGGTTGGCGATCAGCTTCCACGGCATGATCAGGATGCCGACCACACCGGTGATCAGCGCGCCGGTGCGGAAGCTGACCAGTCGCGGCAGCAGGTGCGAGAGGTCGTACGCCGGGGACACGACATTGGCGGCGATGTTCACCGACAAGGTCGCCACCATCACGATCAGCAGCGCGAACAGGGCGCCGACGGTGTTGCTCATCCTCGCACTCAGTGCGATCGGATCCCAGATCGGCGCCCCGTAGACGGCCTGGGAACCGGACGTCACCAGCACCGAGAGGATCGCGAACAGCGTCATCGTGGTCGGCAGGCCCAGGGTCTGCCCCCACAGCTGGGCACGCTGGCTGCCGCCGAACCGCGTGAAGTCGGGGATGTTCAGCGACAGCGTGGACCAGAAGCCGATCATGCCCATCAGGGAGGGGAAGAACACCTTCCAGAACCCGCTCCCCCAGCCCAAGCTGGAGGGCTGGTCCAGCAGCGGGCCGAAGCCGCCCGCCTTGGCGGCCATGACCCCCAGCAGCACCAGCGCACCGACGATCACCAGCGGCGCCGCCCAGTTCTCCACCCTGCGGAGCGTCTCCATACCACGGGTGATGATGGCGACCTCGATGAGCCAGAACAGACCGAACGACAGCCACTGGGTCCACGGCGTGCCCCCGATCGAGCCGGCGTGCAGCCAGCCGTGGCCGAACAGCTTGCCCGCCAGCAGGAAGATGCCCTCCCCACCGATCCACGTCTGAATGCCGAACCAGCAGCACGCCACCGCCGCCCGCACCATCGCCGGCAGGTTCGCCCCGCGCACCCCGAACGACGCCCGCGCGAACACCGGGAACGGGATCCCGTACTTGGTGCCGGCATGACCGGTCAGCAGCATCGGCACCAGCACGATCACGTTCGCCAGCGCGATCGTCAACACCGCCTGCTTCCAGTCCATCCCCAGCGCCACCAGCCCCGAAGCCAGTGTCCACGAAGGAATACAATGCGCCATTCCCACCCAAAGGGCGAGATAGTTGTAAGTCCCCCATGTCCGGTGCGCGATCGGGACCGGCACCAGGTCCGCGTTGGCGAAACGCGAATCGTCCAGCACCGCCGGATCGGACAACGCCACCCGGCCGTCCGCATACACCTGCTGCGCGACGGCCGGATCGGCCAGGGTTCTTCCATTGGAGGACATCAGGACCACCTCGTATCGCAAGACTCATGTGACGATGCGGACTCCGGGGAGCTCAACTCATTCCCGGGAGTGCGACGAGCAATGGACGAGCCGACCAACCGCGCGAGCAGACGCACCGCCGACGGGCGTCGGCCCGTCGGCGGCGTCAACCGCGCACAGCGGGCAGACCCTCGCGCGGCCAGTGCGATCGACGACGAAATCGCTGGTCAGCGCCCTGCAAGGCAGTATGTGTTCTCTCTTGCGCGACCCACAGGGCGGAGAAGTTGTACGTGGTCCAGGTGCGTGCCAGGAGCGGGTTCCACGCGCCCTTCGGGGAGGGTGACTTGGCCGGACAGGGGTATGGCCGTGGGAGCGGTGTCGGTCATGGGCTGGCCAATCGGGGTGAGAGGGGTGGGGAGAGGCCGTGCGGGCACCAGCCCCCTCCCCGGCGGCGGGGAGGGGAGACCAAACGGGGCGTGGGGGGTGAACTCGAAGAAGTGGCTCAGGCGTTGACGGCCGGGATCACCTGCGTGCCGTAGGCGTCGATGGTGGCCTCCTGCGCGTCGTGCATGTCGTACACCGCGAACTGGTCGACGCCCAGTGCGCGGAGCGCGGTCAGTTTCTCGATGTGCTTCTCTGCCGGCCCGATGACGCAGAACCGGTCGACGATCTCGTCCGGCACGAACTGGGTGTCCGGGTTGTCGCTGCGCCCGTGGTGGGCGTAGTCGTAGCCCTGCCGTGCCTTGATGTAGTCGGTGAGTGCGTCGGGGACCTGGGCGGAGTGCTCGCCGTACTTGGCGACCAGGTCGGCGACGTGGTTGCCGACCATGCCGCCGAACCAGCGGCACTGTTCGCGCGCGTGGGCGAGGGCCTCGGGCGAGTCGTCGGCGGTGACGTACGCGGGGGCCGCCACGCAGATGGTGACCTCGGACGGGTCGCGTCCGGCGGCCGCCGCCGCGTCCTTGACGGCCTTCACCATGTACTCGGTCAGGTACAGGTCGGAGAGTTGGAGGATGAACCCGTCGGCCTCCTCGCCGGTCATCTTCAGCGCCTTCGGGCCGTACGCGGCCATCCAGACGGGGAGTTGGGCGCCCGGCTTGATCCACGGGAACCTCACGACCGTGCCGCCGCCGAGGTCTGCGGAGTCGCCCCGGCCGAGGGCGCGGATGACCTTCATCGCCTCGCTGATGCGGGCCAGGGTGTTGGGTTTGCGGCCCGCGACCCGCATGGCGGAGTCGCCGCGGCCGATGCCGCAGACGGTGCGGTTGCCGAACATGTCGTTGAGGGTGGCGAAGGTGGAGGCGGTGACCTCCCAGGTGCGGGTGCCCGGGTTGGTGACCATCGGGCCGACCTTCAGCTTCGTGGTGTTGGCCAGGATCTGGCTGTAGATCACGAACGGCTCCTGCCAGAGCACGGCGGAGTCGAAGGTCCAGCCGTATGTGAACCCGTTGCGCTCGGCCCGTTTCATCAGGCTGATGACACGGGAGGCCGGCGGGTCGGTCTGCAGGACGAGTCCGAAGTCCATGAGCGCTGCTCCTAGTTGAGGTACTGACAGGTGGAGCGCGGGGTGAAGGCGCCGTGCCCGGCGTGCCCGGTGTACTCCCGCTCGTTGATGACGACTTCGCCGCGGGAGAGCACGGTCTCGACCTGGCCGGTGATGCGCCTGCCCTCGTAGGCCGAGTAGTCGACGTTCATGTGGTGGGTCTCGGCGGACATGACCTGCTCGGCGTGCGGGTCGTAGATCACGATGTCGGCGTCGGCGCCCGGGGCGACGGTGCCCTTCTTCGGGTACAGGCCGAACATGCGGGCCGGGGTGGCGCAGGCGATCTCGATCCAGCGGCGGCGGGAGATGTGCCCGTCGACGACGGCCTGGTGGAGCAGGTCCATGCGGTTCTCCACGCCCGGCAGGCCGTTGGGGATCTTGGAGAAGTCGCCGCGGCCCAGCTCCTTCTGGCCGGCGAAGCAGAACGGGCAGTGGTCGGTGGAGACGACCTGGAGGTCGTTGGTGCGCAGGCCCTTCCAGAGTGCGGCCTGGTGCTCCTTGGGTCGCAAGGGCGTGCTGCACACGTACTTGGCGCCCTCGAAGTCCGGCTCGGCGAGGTTGTCGGTGGACAGGAACAGGTACTGCGGGCAGGTCTCGCCGAAGACGTTCAGCCCCTCGTCCCGGGCCCGCGCCAGTTCGGCCACCGCCTCCATGGCCGAGACGTGGACGACGTACAGCGGGGCGCCCGCGACCTGGGCGAGCCGGATGGCGCGGTGGGTGGCCTCGGCCTCCAGCAGGGCCTTGCGGACCTCGCCGTGGTAGCG
Organism: Streptomyces sp. NPDC001093; assembly: GCF_040298985.1. Classification (NCBI taxonomy): domain Bacteria; kingdom Bacillati; phylum Actinomycetota; class Actinomycetes; order Kitasatosporales; family Streptomycetaceae; genus Streptomyces; species Streptomyces sp. NPDC001093. Next base: position 23,819 of record NZ_JBEPBF010000015.1, read on the forward strand.
CGGGTCGGTCTCGCCCCGGGCGAGGGCCTGCTCGACCAGGACGTCGATGGCGATGCCGTTCTCCGCGTGCATCATGATCAGTCCGCCGTTCTCGGCGGAGCGCTGCATGGCGCGCAGGATCTGCCCGTCGTCGGAGTAGAAGACCCCCGGGTAGGCCATGAACTGCTTGAAGCTCGTCACCCCCTCCTCGATCAGGAGGTCCATCTCCTTGAGCGTCTCGTCGTTCACATCGGAGACGATCATGTGGAAGGCGTAGTCGATCGCGCAGTTGCCCTCGGCCTTGGCATGCCAGGTGTCCAGGCCCTCGCGCAGGGTGTGGCCGACGCTCTGCACCGCGAAGTCGACGATCGTCGTCGTACCGCCCCAGGCGGCGGCGCGGGTGCCGGTCTCGAAGGTGTCGGAGGCGAAGGTGCCGCCGAACGGCAGCTCCATGTGGGTGTGCGCGTCGACGCCGCCCGGGATGACGTACTTCCCGGTGGCGTCGATGAGCCGGTCGGCGGTGAAGGCCTCGGCGGCGGGGGTGCCCGAGGCGGCGAGGGCGGCGACGCGGCCGTCCTCGACCAGGACGTCGGCGTGGATCTCGTCCGACGCGGTGATGACGAGACCTCCACGGATGACGGTACGGCTGCTCATGCTGCTCCCTCGGTCAACAGTGCGGTCAGGGTGCGGTCAGCGGTGTGTACGCCCCCGGCGCCCGGTCCCGGTAGAACTGCCAGCGGTCGCGGACCTCCCGGAGTTTGGCCAGGTCCAGGTCGCGGACCACCAGTTCGGTCTCCTTGTCGCTCGCCACCTCGCCGACGAACTGGGCCTCGGGGTCCACGAAGTAGGTCGTGCCGTAGAAGTCGTTTTCGCCCAGGTCCTCCACGCCGACCCGGTTGATCGCGCCGACGAAGTACTCGTTGGCGACGGCCGCCGCCGGCTGCTCCAGCTGCCACAGGTAGCGGGACAGGCCGCGCGAGGTGGCCGAGGGGTTGAAGACGATCTCGGCGCCGGCGAGGCCCAGCGCCCGCCAGCCCTCGGGGAAGTGGCGGTCGTAGCAGATGTACACGCCGATGCGGCCGGCGGCCGTGTCGAAGACGGGCCAGCCGCTGTTGCCCGGGCGGAAGTAGAACTTCTCCCAGAATCCCTGCACTTGGGGGATGTGGGTCTTGCGGTACTTGCCGAGGTAGGAGCCGTCCGCGTCGATCACGGCGGCGGTGTTGTACAGCACGCCCGGCTGCTCCTCCTCGTACATCGGCAGCACGAGGACGATGCCCAGCTCGCGGGCGAGGGACTGGAAGCGCTGGACGGTCGGCCCCTCGGGAATCCGTTCGGCGTACTCGTAGAAGGCCTTGTCCTGGACCTGGCAGAAGTAGGGGCCGTAGAAAAGCTCCTGGAAGCAGAGGACTTGGGCGCCCTGCGCGGCCGCGTCGCGGGCCGCCTGCTCGTGGACCTGGATCATGGATTCCTTGTCGCCCGTCCACGCGGTCTGGAACAGGGCGGCACGGATCACTCGGCTCATCGGGACCTCCGGTAGCTCGGTGTGCCGTGAGCGTAGAAAGCCCGCGCGGGCCGTTCGATGGGCAGCGTGTCACGTCTGCGGGCTGTTCGCGTGTCACCGTGTCACGTGTGCCGGATCCCATGTTTCACCGCCGTTTTCGCAGGTCGTCGCATGTTTCACCCCTGTTGCGCGTCATGCGCGAGGAGCGCGATGTGCACGGAGGCCGCCTGTTCGAAGTCGTCCAGGTCGACGCCGAGGCGAGCCTGTATGGCCTCCAGGCGGCGGTAGAGGGCGGGCCGGGAGACATGGTGGAGCTGGGCGGTGCGGGACTTGTTGCGGCCGGTGGCGAGATAGGTCCGCAGGACGTTCAGCAACTCCGGTTCGGACGCGCACAGCAGCCCGTCCAGCTCACGTTCGGCGAAGGACTGCACCTGCGGGTCGTCGCGCAGCAGCCGGACCAGTCCGCGCAGGTGGACGTCCTTGAGGCGGACCACGGCCGGCAGGTCGAGGGCGGCCGAGGAGTCGGCGACGGCGTCGGCGACATGCCGGGCCTCGCGCAGCCCGGCCGGCACATCGTCCCAGCCGGTACGGGGATCGGCGGCGGCGACCACGGCCCGCGACCCGGTGCGCAGCCGGGCCGCGAAGTGCGCGGTGAGGGCCTGGGCGTCCTGGTCGCGGGCGAGGCTGAGCAGTACGGCGGCCCGGCCGTCGGCGAGCTCGGCGACCAGCCCGGACATCCCCAACAGGCGTAGCACGCGGTCGAGTTCGTCGGGTGCGAGACCGAGGACGACGAGCGGGACGAAGGTGCGACGGTTGACCGGCAGCCCGGCCGCGCGCGCCCTGGGCAGCAGCCGGCACGCCGGTACGACACCGGAGAGCAGGTCGGTGAGCAGGCTCTGCGCGGACTCCTCCTCCCAGGAGTGCGCGGAGCCGCCGCCGAGCATGCGGTGCAGGACCAGCGCCTCGGCGGCCCGGTCGGCGAGCAGCCGCCCGGTGGCCGTGTCGCCCCGGTAGCCGCACAGCAGCAGCCGGCCCCAGCGCTCCCCGCGGCCGCCGAGTTCGGCGCTGATCCAGCCGCCTTCGGCGCCGGCACCGGCCTGCCGGGCGATCCGCTCCCAGTCGCGCAGCACGTCGTCCACCGCGGACCGCTCCCCCGCCGTGGCGAGGACGCGGTGGGCGAGGTTGGTGACCACGACGGGGCAGCCGCTGTGCCGGGCGACCTCGTCGAGCAGCCGCTGCAGGGGCGCACCGGCCGTGATCAGGGCGGTGAGTTCGGTGCGTACGGTCTCCGAGAGGCTGACGGCGGCGAACTTCCGCCGTACCAGCCGGGACTGGACCTCCTCGGTCAGCTCGGCGAACGGGAAGGGCCGGTGCAGGACGACCATGGGCAGTCCGCACCGCTCGGCGGCCCGGCGCATCACCTCGGGCGGCGCCGGGAAGGCCCGCCCGAGGCCGAGCACGACGGCGGCGGCCTCCGCCCGGTGCAGGGACTGGATGTACTCGGCCTGCCTGGCCTCGTCGCCGGCCAGGAGCACGCCGGTGGTGAGCACCATCTCGCCGCCGCTGAGCATCACCCCGACGTCGGCCGCCTCGGCGACATGCACCCAGCGCACCGGCCGGTCGAGCTGCCCGGCGCCCGCGACCACCTCGGGTTCTCCGGCGAGCACCCGTTCCAGGGTGAGCACCTGGCGGACGGAGAGGGCGGGCTCCCAGGCGTGTCGGGACTCCGGGGTGGTGGTCATGGCCGTACCGCCGTTCTCTAGTACGCGCTCCTGAGAGCCTGTTCGAGGATCGCCGCGCCCTCCTCGGCCTCCGCGACGGTGAGCGACAGCGGTGGGGCGATGCGCAGGGCGCTGGTGTTGTGGCCGCCGCCCTTGCCGATGAGCAGCCCGCCCTCGCGGGCCGCCTCCAGCACGGCGGCGGCCGCCCGCGGATCGGCCTCGTCGGTGCCGGGCCTGACCAGTTCGATGCCGATCATCAGCCCTCGTCCGCGCACCTCCCGGACTCCCGGCAGTTGGGCGGCGACGGCCCGCAGCCGCTCGATGAGCAGGCCGCCGACCCGGCGGGCGTTGCCCTGGAGGTCGTGTTCGAGGAGGTAGGTGAGGTTGGCGAGACCGGCGGCCATGGTGAGCTGGGTGCCGCCGAAGGTCGAAATGCTGTTGGAGTCCAGGCAGTTCATGATCTCGGCGCGGGCGATCACCCCGCCGATCGAGGCGCCGTTGCCGATGCCCTTGGCGAAGGTGACGATGTCCGGCGGGCCGCTTCGCGCATGTGCCTGCCAGCCCCAGAAGTGCTCGCCGGTGCGGCCCCAGCCGGTCTGCACCTCGTCGGCGATCCACAGGATGCCGTGCTCCTGAAGGACCTCGCGGAAGGCGGCGTAGAGCCCGTCGGGCGGGGAGGTGAAGCCGCCGACGCCCTGGATGGGCTCGGCGATCAGCGCGGCGGGCGGCCGGGTGTGGCCGAGGATGTCCTTCAGGTCGGCGACGCAGGCGTCGATGAACGCGCGGTCGTCCAGCTCGGCGAACGGGCCCCGGGTGCGCACGCCGCCGTGGACGTACAGGGTCTGCAGCGGGGACAGCGAGGTCGGCGACCAGCTGCGGTTGCCGGTGATGCCGACGGTGCTGAAGGAGCGGCCGTGGTAGCTGTTGCGCATCGCCAGGATCGTGTTGCTGCGCCGGTGGGCGGTGGCGAGCAGCAGGGCGGTGTCGTTGGCCTCGGTGCCGGAGGTGGTGAAGAAGACCCGGGCGTCCGGGATGCCGCTCACCTGGGCGACGCGCTCGGCGAGTTCGACCATCGGCCGGTTGAGGTAGAGGGTCGAGGAGTGGATGATCCGCCCGGCCTGCTCACTGACCGCCTTGGTCACCTCGGGCAGCGCGTGCGCGGTCATCGTCGTCAGGATGCCGCCGAAGAAGTCCAGGTACTTGTTGCCGGCGGAGTCCCAGACGTGGCGGCCCTCGCCGTGGGTGATCTCGAGCGGCTCGTCGTAGTAGAGGGCGAGCCAGTCGGGCATGACCTGGCGGTGGCGGGAGTAGAGGTCGTTCACGGCTGCACCAGCCCTTCGTAGGCGTCGGGGCGGCGGTCGCGGTAGAAGGCCCACTGCTGCCGCACTTCCTCGATCAGGTCGAAGTCGAGGTCACGGACGAGGAGTTCCTCGGACTTGTCGCTCGCGGCCTCGCCGACGAACTGCCCGCGCGGGTCGACGAAGTAACTGGTCCCGTAGAAGTCGTTGTCGCCGTACTCCTCCTGGCCGACCCGGTTGATGGCGGCGACGAAGTACTCGTTGGCGACGGCCGCCGCGGGTTGCTCCAGCTGCCACAGGTGGGCGGACAGTCCGCGGTGCGTGGCCGACGGATTGTAGACCAACTGGGCGCCGTTGAGCCCGAGTTGCCGCCAGCCCTCCGGGAAGTGCCGGTCGTAGCAGATGTAGACGCCGACCCTTCCCACGGCGGTGTCGAAGACCGGCCAGCCCAGGTTGCCGGGTTTGAAGTAGTACTTCTCCCAGAAGCCCTTGACCTGCGGGATGTGGTGCTTGCGGTACTTGCCGAGGTAGGTCCCGTCGGCGTCGATCACGGCGGCGGTGTTGTAGTAGAAGCCGGACTGCTCGACCTCGAAGACGGGGACCACGACGACCATGCCGGTCTCGCGCGCGAGCTCCTGCATCCGCCGCACGGTCGGCCCGTCGGGCACGGGCTCGGCCCAGCGGTAGTGCTCCGGCTCCTGGACCTGGCAGAAGTACGGCGAGTTGAAGACTTCCTGGAACCCGATGACCCTGGCACCCTGCCGGGCCGCCTCGCGGGCGTGCCCCTCGTGTTTCGCCACCATGGACTCGGTGTCGCCGGTCCAGGTGGCCTGGACCAGGGCGGCTCGTACGACGTTGGCCATGAGCTGCTCCTTCGACGGGACCGTCAGAGCCTCTACGCCCGTAGAGGGGGTCGTAGAGGGACGAAAGTAAGCCTCCGGGAGGTCCTTGCCAAGACCATCGTCGTCAACCCGCGGAGTCGATCACGTTTCACACTCCTGTGGGTGAGCGAGGGCGTCACTCGAAGGGGTGAAACAGAGCATATCGGGACAAGGCGACGGATTGCCGGTCACGTCGTGTGCCCGGCGACCCGCAGTGCGTGCACGAGATCCCAGTGCCGCTCGTCGGAGACGGCCTGCGCGGCGTGCAGCAGCAGGGGCACGAGCCGGTGCGGATCGGGTACGACGCTCCGGGCGGCCTCCTCCGCCGTACGGCCCCGCACACAGGCGTCCAGTAAGGCCGCCGCCTCCCGCCGGCGCCCCTGCTCCTCCAGCCGCAGCACGGCCGCGCCGATCTGCTCCGCCGGGCGGGCCACGCCCTGCCGCAGCATCTGCCGCCCGTCGGCCTCCCGCCCGGCGGCGGCGAGCGCGTCGGCGGCCGCGACCAGCCGCTCCGGGGGCAGTGAGGCGGTCTCCCACAGCAGCGTGGCCCAGTCGGCGCCGAGTCCGGCGCGGTGCAGGGCGTCGGCGAGCGCCGGGAAGCGCTCGGCGGGCCACTGCACGATCTCGACGAGCAGCACATGCGCCTCCCCGCTGCGCCCTTCGCCCCGCAACCGCCCGAGCCGCTCCACGACCTCGGCCACCGCCGCGCCCGCCCCCGCGTCCACCACCTCGACGGGGACCGCCGCGGGCTCGCCCACCTGCCCGGCTCCGGCGAACCGCGCCCCACGCGGCGCACGACGCGCGGGCGCCTCCGGCGCGACCGACGGGGACACCTGCCGCGCCTCGGCGACGGCCCCGTCCTCCTCCACCATCCCGGCGAACCGCGCACTGCCGCGGCGGCGCTTACGGCGCTTGACGGCCGGGGCGGGCTCGGGGGCCGAGGAAGAGGGCAGGGTGGCACCTCGGGGCTCGACCGGGATGGTACGGGGAGCGGACGGGGTGGCCTCCGACGGCGGGGCGGCGGGCGCGACCTCATCGGCGAAAGGAGAGAAGGGGGTGCCGCGTGCCGCCCGGCCGGCACCCGGGTAGGGGGCGGCGGCTTGCGCGGACTGATCGGCGGGCGGAGGCAGCGGGGTGGCCGGCGCCGCCCGACCGACACCGGGAGAGATCGAGGCGCCTTGCGCGGCCTGACCGACATGAGGAGAGAACGGGGTGGCCGGCGCCGCCCGGCCAGCGCCAGGAGAGACCGAGGCGGCTTGCGCGGCCTGACCGACATGAGGAGAGAACGGGGTGGCCGGCGCCGCCCGGCCAGCGCCAGGAGAGACCGAGGCGCCTTGCGCGGACTGACCGACGTGGGGAGAGAGCGGGGTGGCCTGCGCCGCCCGACCGACACCGGGAGAGACCGAGGCGGCTTGGGGGGACGGCGCCCCGGCATGGGGAAGGGGCGCGGCGGCAGGGGCGGGCGTGACCGTGCGCGGGGCTGGAGCGGGCGCTGCGGGGTGCGGGGCCCGAGTCGAGCCCTCGGCGTGCGAGCCCGAGCCGGACCCGCCGATGCGCGTCCGTGTCGAACCGTCAGCCGAAGCGGACACCACGTCGTACGGGGCCCGAGCCGAGCCGTCAGCGTACGGGGCCGAGGCGGACGCGACGGCGTGCGCGGCCCGAGCGGAGCCGTCCACACGGCCGGCATCCCCGAAGGCCTCCGGCACCTCGGCGGGCGCCGTCCGCGCCGCACCCGCATCCACCACTCCCCGCCCCTCCAACTCCGCCAGCCGTGCCCGGAGTTCGGCGCACCTGGCGGTGGCGCGGTCGTGGTCGTCCTGGGCCCAGGCGAGGTCGAGGCGGAGGGACTCGGGGTGCTCGGCGGGGGACGGGTCGGACAGGCGGCGGGTGAGTTCGGCCTGGCGTTCGGCGGCGTAGCGCTGTTCGCGGAGCATCACGTCGAGACGGTCGAGCAGAGCGTCCCGCGCGCCGGGCCGGGCGTCGTACGCCGTGAGCGCGGCCCGGTACAGGGCGCGGGCCCGTTCCCGCTCGGCGGCAGCGGCGGCGGGGCCGTACGCCGCGGCGAGGTCCTCCAGCAGCGCCTCCACCACGTCCCACGGCAGCACCTCGCGCCCGTCCAGGCAGGCCCGCATGCCGTCGGGGTCGCGCTGCCAGAAGACCCCGCTCCACCCTCCGCCCTGGTCGAGGCGCGCCAGCAGGCCGTCCAGATAGCTCGCGAACTCCCGCACCCCACCGGGGAGTCGATCCACCGCCATCGCTCAGCTCCCGCCCGACCGTCGGCCCTTCCGGTGGGTAGGCAACACGAGTCGTGTTACGGCACCGCTACGCAGAGTTTTCCGGCAGAGCGCGGGAGCCTCACGCGACCACGAACGCACACCGTGCGACCAGCTCGTCCATCGACAGCCCGAGGGCTGCGGCCAGCGCGGCCACCGTGAAGAACGCGGGTGCCGGCGCCCGGCCCGTCTCGATCTTGCGGAGCGTCTCGGCGGACACGCCCGCCTGCGCGGCGACCTCGGTCATGCTCCGGCCGCCGCGCGCCTCGCGCAGCAACTGCCCGAGCCGCTCGCCGCGTTCGCGCTCTTCGGGGGTGAGGGGGGTGCGCACCATGCGCCCATTCTAATACCGGCCCCACCCCGCTCCCCATTAAAAACCGGTATAGTAATTGGCATGGTGGAACTGAAGACGAACACGTCGATCGACGCGATGTACGCGGCCGGGCAGGTCGTCGGGCGAGCCCTGACGGCCGTACGACGGGCCGCGGACGTCGGCGTCTCCCTGCTGGAGCTGGACGAGGTGGCACGGGAGGTGCTGCGCGAGGCCGGGGCGTCGTCGCCGTTCCTCGGCTATCGCCCCTCCTTCGCACCGACCCCCTTTCCCGCCGTCATCTGCGCCTCGGTGAACGACGCGATCGTGCACGGCATCCCCACCCCCTACCGGCTCCGCGACGGCGACCTGGTCTCGATCGACTGCGGCGCCACCCTGGACGGCTGGGCCGGCGACTCGGCGATCAGCTTCACGGTGGGCCGCCCCCGCCCGGCCGACCTCCGCCTGGTCGAGACGGCCGAGCGGGCGCTGGCGGCGGGCATCGGGGCGGCCGTCGTCGGCAACCGCATCGGCGACATCGCCCACGCCGTCGGCCGGGTCTGCCGTACGGCCGGCTACGGCATCCCGGACGGCTTCGGCGGCCACGGCGTGGGCCGGCACATGCACGAGGACCCCGAGGTCCCGAACGAGGGCCGCCCGGGGCGAGGGCTGCCGCTGCGCCCCGGCATGGTCCTCGCCATCGAGCCCATGCTCATCGCCGGCGGCAAGGACGCCTACTACGAGGCGGGCGACGGCTGGACCCTGCGCACGGCGGACGGCTCCCGCGCGGCCCACGTGGAGCACACGGTGGCCATCACGGACGCGGGTCCCAGGATCCTCACGGCGCGGGAAGCGCCCTGAGGCGACGCGGGGCCGCTTCCCCGCAGGCGAACATGCCCACCCCCACAGATCGTGACATCGTGGGCATGAGCAACCCACCCCGGGTTACCCGGCCGCTCCGCATGTCGTCAGCGAAGGAGCCCACGCCATGACCAACGGCTACCCTCCTGACCCCTTCGGTGAATTCCTGGCCCGCTTCTTCGGCGGATCCGGCGGAGCCCGCGGCGCGCCCCGCCACATCGACATCGGCCGCCTGCTCAGCCAGCCGGCCCGCGAGCTGGTCAGAGGGGCCGCCCTGTACGCCGTCGAGCACGGCAGCCGGGACCTGGACACCCAGCACCTGCTGCGCGCCGCCGTCGCGGCCGAGCCCACGCGGAGCCTGCTGAGCCGGGCGGGCGCGGACCCGGACTCGCTCGCCTCGGAGATCGACGACCGGGCCGGCCCGGTCCAGCACCCGCCGGGCGAGGTGCCCCCGCCGACCTCGCTGTCGCTGACGCCGGCCGTCAAGCGCGCCCTGCTGGACGCGCACGACATGGCGCGGGCGAGCGGCGCCGGGTACATCGGCCCGGAGCACGTACTGAGCGCGCTGGCGGCCAACCCGGACTCGGCGGCCGGGCACATCCTGAACGCGGCCCGGTTCTCGGCCGGCTCCCTGCCGCCCGAGGCCCAGGAGGGCACCCCGGTCCGGGTGGAGCGGCAGCGCGCCACCGGCACACCCACGCTGGACAAGTACGGCCGTGACCTGACCGACCTGGCCCGGCAGGGCCGGATCGACCCGGTCATCGGCCGGGACACCGAGATCGAGCAGACCATCGAGGTGCTGTCCCGGCGCGGCAAGAACAACCCGGTGCTGATCGGTGACGCGGGCGTCGGCAAGACGGCCATCGTGGAAGGCCTCGCCGAGCGGATCGCCGACTCGGACGTCCCGGACGTCCTGGCGGGCCGCCGCGTCGTCGCCCTGGACCTGACCGGCGTCGTCGCCGGCACCCGCTACCGGGGCGACTTCGAGGAGCGCCTGAACAACATCGTGGAGGAGATCCGCGCCCACTCCGACAAGCTGATCGTGTTCATCGACGAGCTGCACACCGTCGTGGGCGCGGGTTCCGGCGGCGAGGGCGGCTCGATGGACGCCGGCAACATCCTCAAGCCCGCGCTGGCCCGGGGCGAGCTGCACATCGTGGGCGCGACCACGCTGGAGGAGTTCCGCCGGATCGAGAAGGACGCGGCGCTGGCCCGCCGGTTCCAGCCGGTCCTGGTGCCCGAGCCGACCGCCGAGGACACCATCGAGATCCTGCGCGGGCTGCGCGACCGGTACGAGGCCCACCACCAGGTCCGCTACACCGACGAGGCGCTGGTGGCCGCCGTGGAGCTGTCCGACCGGTATCTCACCGACCGGCGGCTGCCGGACAAGGCGATCGACCTGATCGACCAGGCGGGCGCCCGGGTACGGCTCGGTGCCCGCACGAAGGGCGCGGACGTGCGCGCCATGGAGCGCGAGGTGGACCAGCTTGTCTGCGACAAGGACCAGGCGGTCGCCGGCGAGGACTACGACAAGGCCAAGGAGCTGCGCGACCGGATCGGCGAGCTGAAGCAGCGCATCGCCGAGGCGAGCCACGAGGACGAGGCCGACGAGGGGCTGGACCTGGAGGTGACGGCGGAGGCCATCGCCGAGGTGGTGTCCCGGCAGACCGGCATCCCGGTCAGCCGCCTCACCCAGGAGGAGAAGGAACGGCTGCTCGGCCTGGAGGAACACCTGCACCAGCGGGTCGTCGGCCAGGAGGAGGCGGTCGCCGTGGTCTCGGAGGCCGTGCTGCGCTCCCGTGCGGGCCTCGCGAGCCCGAACCGGCCGATCGGCAGCTTCCTGTTCCTCGGCCCGACCGGCGTCGGCAAGACCGAGCTGGCCCGGGCGCTCGCCGAGGCGCTGTTCGGCAGCGAGGACCGCATGGTGCGGCTCGACATGAGCGAGTACCAGGAGCGGCACACCGTCTCCCGGCTGATCGGCGCCCCGCCCGGGTACGTCGGCCACGAGGAGGCCGGTCAGCTCACCGAGGTGGTGCGCCGGCACCCGTATTCGCTGCTCCTGCTGGACGAGGTGGAGAAGGCCCACCCGGACGTCTTCAACATCCTGTTGCAGGTCCTGGACGACGGCCGGCTGACCGACTCCCAGGGCCGGACGGTGGACTTCACCAACACGGTCATCGTGATGACCAGCAACCTCGGCTCGGAGGCGATCACCCGGCGCGGTGCCGGGATCGGGTTCGGGCCGGGCGGCGCGGGGGCGGACGAGGAGGCCCGGCGCGAGCGGATCCTGCGGCCGCTGCGCGAGCACTTCCGGCCGGAGTTCCTCAACCGCATCGACGAGATCGTGGTCTTCAGGCAGCTGACCGGAGGACAACTGCGGCAGATCACCGACCTGTTGCTGGAGGGCACGCGGCGGCTGCTGGACGGGCAGGGCGTCACGGTCACGTTCACGGACGCGGCCGTCGACTGGATCGCCGAGCGCGGCTACCAGCCGGAGTACGGCGCCCGGCCGCTGCGCCGCACCATCCAGCGGGAGGTGGACAACCAGCTGTCCCGGCTGCTGCTGAACGGCACGATCTCCGAGGGCAGCCGGGTGACGGTGGACGTCCGGGACGGACGGCTGGACTTCCGTGCCCAGGAAGGCCAGCCGCCCGCACCGGAGTTGTAGGCCCACGACACGCCTACGACACGCTGCGGCCTACGGCGCCGGGTCCACGACCATCGCCGAGCCGCCGCCGCGCCGTACCTTCTCGGCGGCGGCCAGCCACTTGCCGCCCGGCAGCCGTTGTACACCGGTCGCCGCGCCGATCTCGGGGTTGAGCTTGAAGGAGTGGCCGATGGCCTCCAGCTGTTTCCTCAAGTCGGAGTTGTAGAGCGCCGGTTCGAGTTCCGTCTGGGCCGCGTTGCGCTGGCTGGCGCGGGGTGCGGCGATGGCGTCGACCAGCGGCAGATGCCGGTCGAGGAACTCGGTGAGGGTCTGCAGCACGGTGGTGATGATGGTCGCGCCACCCGGCGAACCGAGTGCCACCACGGGCCGGTTGTTCTGGTCCAGCACGATCGTCGGGGAGATGGAGGAGCGGGGCCGCTTGCCCGGGCCGGGCAGGTTCGGGTCGTGCACGGCCGGGTTGGCGGGGGCGAAGGAGAAGTCGGTCAGCTCGTTGTTGAGCAGGAAGCCCCGGCCGGGCACGGTGATGCCGCTGCCGCCGGTCTGCTCGATGGTGAGCGTGTAGGAGACGACGTCGCCCCACTTGTCGGCCACGGTCAGATGCGTGGTGTTCTGGCCCTCGTACGTCGTCGGGGCCGCCGTACCGCCCTTGCCGCAGGCCGCCGGGTGGCGCGGGTCGCCGGGGGCGAGCGGGCTGGTGAGGACCGCGTCGTCCTTGATCAGGCAGGCCCGCGAGTCGGCGTACCGCTGCGACAGCAGTTCCTTCGTCGGTACGTCCTCGAAGGCGGGGTCGCCGACCCAGCGCCCGCGGTCGGCGAAGGCGATCCGGCTGGCCTCGATGAAGTGGTGCAGGTACTGTGCCTCGCTCGCCTTCGACAGGTCGGTGTTCTCCAGGATGTTGAGGGCTTCGCCGACCGTGGTGCCGCCCGAGGAGGAGGGGGCGATGGAGTACACGTTCAGGCCGCGGTACGACGTCCTGGTGGGCGCCTGGAACTTGGCCCGGTAGACGGCGAGGTCCTTCTCCTCCAGCTTGCCGGGGCGGGCGTTCCAGCCGGAGGCGGTGTCGACGGGCGGGTGTTCGGCCGTCTTGACGATGTCGTCGCCGATGTCCCCGCGGTAGACGGCGTCGATGCCCCGGCGGCCCAGCTCCTCGTAGGTGCGGGCGAGTTCGGGGTTCTTGAAGGTGGAGCCGACGACAGGCAGCTGTCCGTTGGGCAAGAACAGCTTCGCGGTGTCCGGGAAGTAGCGGAACCGGGTCTCGTTGGACGCGGTCTGCGAGCGGAAGGTGTCGTCCACCGTGAACCCGTCGCGGGCGATCCGCTCGGCCGGCCTCAGGACCGTGCCGAGCCGCTTGGTTCCCCACTCGTCCAACGCGGTCTGCCAGGTGGCGGGAGTGCCGGGGGTGCCGACGCTCAGGCCGCTGCTGACGGCGTCGGCGAAGGCGAGCGGCTTGCCGTGCTCCAGGAACAGGTCGGAGTCGGCGCTGAGCGGCGCCGTCTCGCGGCCGTCGATGGTGTGCACGGTGCGCGACTTGGCGTCGTAGTAGACGAAGTAGCCGCCTCCGCCGATGCCGGCCGAGTAGGGCTCGGTGACGCCGAGCGCGGCGGCGGTGGCGACGGCCGCGTCGACCGCGTTGCCGCCGTGTCTGAGTACCTCGATGCCGGCGGCGGAGGCGTCCGCGTCGACGCTGGAGACCGCGCCGCCGTAGCCCACCGCCACGGGAACCTTGGTGGGCGTGCCGGTCGTTGTCGCGGCGGGCGGCGCCGCCGCCCCCACCGACACCAGCGCGGCCGAGACCGCCAGAACCGCCATTCTCCGCGTGCCAGGACGACCCATCCGTACCTCCCGTCGGGACAGTCCGCGCAGCGTAACCAGATTGCCGTAGTACCGACAGTACGCCTGGGTGTCCTGCCACACGACCGTCACGTGTCGAACACGGGTACGTAGCGTTGGCCCGGGACCGCTACCATGCGCGGCCATGAACGACGACGTGCGCAACATCGTCCTGGGCCTGGTGGCGACCGGGATATCGGCCTCGCTGGGCTGGCTCGCCCGTACGTATCTGTGGCGGCGCAAACTGCGGCGCAAGCAGGAGTTCTTCGGGCTGCCGGACAACTCCGAGTCACTGCTCGTCGTTCCTCGCGCGTCGGGTGGACCGGAGCTGTCGGTGAAGCGCTACGACATGTACGCCCTGCTGGAACTCTCCGCCCTGATCAAGGACTGTCATGCGCGCGCCCAGGTGGTGGGACATGACGGGGCCCAGCAAGGGTTCGGCGAGCGCACCGAGTTCTGTGTCGGCGGGCCCTACTCGAACCGCCGGATGGCGGCCCACCTCTCCTCGCTGCTGCCGGGTGTGTGGGTCAACACGGAGACCGAACCGGTCGCGGAGCGAGGCATGTTCCGGATCGGCGGGGAGCAGTACCGCATGGAGCGCGGCCGGAGCGAGTACGTCCTGCTCGCCCGGCTCACCGCGAGCGGGCAGACGGACGCCCGCCCGGTCTTCCTCTTCTGCGGCCAGCGAGCCATCACCAACCAGGCCGCCACCCGCTATCTCGCCCGCCACCACGAGCGGCTGCGCCGCAAGCACGGCACCGGGTCCTTCGTGCTGCTGCTGAGGGTGGTCAACTCGCAGGCGTACGGCCCTGATGTGGTCGAACTGGTCGCGGACGTGACCCGGGCGGCGCGGACGCCGCTGCCCGAGACGGCCTCCGCCGACACGGCCGCTTAGCGGTTCAACAAACTTTACCGGTACGTAACTTACTGGCGGGTTACTTGCGGTAAGGGGCCAGGTTACCGTCGGGTCACTTTGCATTTGGACTAGTGAAGGAGTGACCCATGGGACACGGTCGCACCGCACTGCGCGCCTCCGCCGCGGGAGCCGTCTCGGCGGCGCTCATCGCCGGCGGCGTCGGTCTGGCGCCCGCCGCTCAGGCCGGTACCCCGTCCACCCGGTTCGTCGACATCACCGGCGACGGCGGCACCGTACTGAAGGCGAACGTCGTCACGCCCTCCGGCGCCGACGGCTCGCACAGCTACCCGCTCATCGTGCTGCCCACGAGCTGGAGCCTGCCCCAGGTGGAGTACCTGGCGCAGGCTCAGAAGCTGGCCGACGCAGGCTACGTGGTCCTCACCTACAACGTGCGCGGTTTCTGGCAGTCCGGCGGCAGGATAGAAGTGGCCGGTCCGCCGGACATAGCGGACGCCTCCAAGGTCATCGACTGGGCCCTCGCCAACACCCCGGCCGATCCGCGGCACGTCGGCATGGCCGGGGTGTCGTACGGCGCCGGGATCAGCCTGCTCGCCGCCGCCCATGACAAGCGGATCAAGGCCGTGGCCGCGCTCAGCGGCTGGGCGGACCTGGTGAACTCGATCTATTCGGGCCGCACCCAGCACGTCGAGGCGCTGGGCGTGCTGGACGGGTCGGCGACCCTCACCGGCCGCGAGAGCCCCGAACTGCGCGAGATCTTCGACAACCTGTACTCCTCGAACCTGTCGAAGGAACAGGAGATGATCGACTGGGGGCGGAAACGTTCCGCCGCGACCTATGTCGACCAGCTGAACCACAACGGCACGGCCCTCATGCTCGCCAACGCCTGGGGCGACACGGTCTTCCCGGCGAACCAGTACGCCGACTTCTACCAGAAGCTGACCGTGCCCAAGCGGCTCGAACTGCGCCCCGGCGACCACGCGACCGCCGAACTGACCGGCCTGTTCGGGCTGCCCAACGACGTCTGGACGGACACCGAGCGCTGGTTCGACCACTATCTGAAGGGCGCCGACAACGGCATCGACCGTGAGCAGCCGGTCCAGCTGAAGTCCCGTAGCGCGGGGGGATACGAGGGCTACCCGAACTGGAAGTCGGTCGAGGCGACGCGGAGGAAGTTCACGCTGATGGGCTCCACCACGATCCACGCGAACGTGGACTCCGGCGCGGACGGCGGAATCGTGTTCCTGTCCAGCATCCTCGACCAGATCGCCCAGCTGCCGCCCATGGCCTCCATCCCGCTGCTGCCGCGCCGCTGGGCGGCCGTCTGGCAGTCGGAGCGGTACGGCAGCACCCAGAAGGTGCGCGGCACGGCCACCCTGCACACCACGCTCACCCCGACCGCGGAGAGCGGCACCCTGATCGCCTACCTCTACGACGTGGGGCCGCTCGGCATCGGCAAACTGGTCACCAACGCGCCCCTTACCTGGCACGGGCGGACACCCGGCGAGCCGTTCGGCGTCGACCTGGACCTGTTCTCCACGGCCTACGACGTCCCCGCCGGGCACCGCCTCGCGCTGGTGGTCGACACGGTCGACCCGCTGTACATCGAGCACAACCCGTCCGGCGCGCAGCTGACCTTCTCCTCGCCCCCGGACGACCCGTCGTACGTGTCCGTCCCCGTGCGCGAGCAGTGATCTCCGGCTGCCGCCGGACGAGCATGGCCCGTGTGAACTGCCGCCCCCTGGGGTCTCGCAGCATGCAGAACGGCACATCTTAGTCGAGGTTGGCGGCGACGGGCTTCCCGGCAGGGAGGAACTCCTCCTCGCACAACGGGGCATCCGCGTGGAGTACGTGAACCGGCCGGTGTCGAGGAGGAGATACCGGCTCAGGTCTCGGCGATCTCCGCGTACAGCTGGGACAGCTCGGGGACACCGCTCGCGGCCCAGTCCTGCCCGGCGCCCGCCACCTCGATCTCACGGCCGGAGGCCAGCCGTACGACGGGCTCGCCGTCGGCGCGGATCAGCCAGGCGGCGCCGGGCACGGTGCGCACCACGACCGTGCCCAGATACAGTCCCGCGTCGTTGCCCAGCCGGGGCAGGATCTCGGCGTCGTCGCGCCAGCGTGGGACCAGCTGGTCCAGGGCCTCCAGGGAGGCCGGGGTGTCGTCGAGGCGGACGCCCGCCCGGGCCGCCTGCGAGCGGAGCAGTTCACACTCGGACAGCAACTCGGCGATCCCCTCCGGGTCGGCGGGGGTCGCCCCACCCCCGCCTTCACCGTGCTTCTTGTTCCGGTGGCCCAGGAACGGAAGGTTCATGGACCCAGCGTGGCATCAGACGTCGAGGTCGACCACCACCGGAGCGTGATCGGAGGCACCCTTGCCCTTGCGCTCCTCGCGGTCGACGTAGGCGTCCTTGACGGCCTTGGCGAACGGCGCGTTGCCGTACACCAGGTCGATGCGCATGCCGCGGTTCTTGGGGAAGCAGAGCTGGCGGTAGTCCCAGTACGTGAACGGGTGGTCGTACTTCAGCGGGCGCGGCACCACGTCGTTCAGGCCGACCTCGCGCAGGGAGATGAGGGCGGCGCGCTCGGCCGGGGTGACATGGGTGGAGCCCTCGAAGACGGCCGGGTCGTAGACGTCGTCGTCCGTCGGCGCCACGTTGTAGTCGCCCATGACGGCGAACGGGCGGCTGCCGCCGGCGTCACCGGCGACGGCCGCCTTCAGGGCCTCGAACCACTGGAGCTTGTAGGCGTAGTGCGGGTGCTCCACCTCGCGGCCGTTGGGGACGTACACCGACCAGACGCGGACCGGGCCGCAGGTCGCCGAGATGGCGCGCGGCTCGGTCACGCCCTCGAAGCCGGGGTCGCCGGGCAGGCCCTTGACGACGTCCTCGAGGCCGACGCGGGAGAGCACCGCCACGCCGTTCCACCGGCCGGTCGCGTGGACCGCCGACGCGTAGCCCAGCTCGCGCAGCTGGTCGGACGGGAACTGTTCCTCGGCGACCTTGGCCTCCTGCAGGCAGAGCACGTCGGTGCCGCTGCTCTCCAGCCAGGCCAGCAGCCTCGGAAGGCGGGCGGTGATCGAGTTCACGTTCCAGGTGGCGATGCGCATGTCCCACAACCTACCCGGAGCCGCTGACAACGGGCTCAGACCTCGGCAGACGCCCCCGGGGCCAGCCGCTGGTGGTCCGTGCCGCCCAGGGCACCGATCTGGCGGTCGTAGATCGGTCGGGCCAGGTCGGTCAGCAGGGCGTCGTGGACGTCGTAGGCGCGCCGCGGCCGCACCTCGCGGACGTAGTCGATCACCTCGGAGATCTTGTTCCACGGGGCCATCACCGGGAGCATCAGCGTCTGAACCGGATGGGCGGGGACGGTGAGGGCGTCGCCGGGATGGAAGACCTTGCCGCCGTCGATGAGATAGCCGACGTTGGTGATGCGCGGGATGTCCGGGTGGATCACGGCGTGCAGTTCGCCGTGGACCTGCACGTCGAAGCCGGCCGCGGTGAAGGTGTCGCCGTGGCCGACGGTGTGCACCCGGCCCGGGAAGGCCGCCGTGATCCGTTCGGCGACGGACTTCAGCGTCCAGATCCGGGCCGCGGGGTTGTTCTCCATGGCGGCCCGGAGCCGGAACTCGTCGAAGTGGTCCGGGTGTTCGTGCGTGATCAGGATGGCGTCGGCGCCGAGCGCGGCGTCCTCCTCGCTGAAGCCGCCGGGGTCGATGACGAGCGTCTGACCGCCCTTGTCGAGGCGGACACACGCGTGGGACTTCTTCGTGAGCTTCATGTCACACCATCCTGCCGTGCCTGCCGTGTACGGCGGCACGGGGCTCACCCGGCGTTCACTCGGCGGGCGTGGTCTCCTCCTGGACGACCTGCTGAGCCACCCGGAAGGCGCTGTTCGCGGCCGGCACCCCGCAGTACACGGCGGCCTGCAGCAGCACCTCCTTGATCTCGTCCGGGGTGAGCCCGTTGCGCAGGGCGGCCCGGACGTGGAAGGCCAGCTCCTCCAGATGGCCGCCCGCGACCAGCGCGGTCAGGGTGACGCAGCTGCGGGTACGGCGGTCCAGGCCCGGCCGGTCCCAGATCTCGCCCCAGGCGTAGCGGGTGATGAACTCCTGGAACTCCCCGGCGAACCCGTCGGACTGGGCCAGCGCCCGGTCCACGTGCGCGTCGCCGAGCACCTCCCGGCGGATCCTGAGCCCGGTCTCGTAGCGGTCGGGCCGCGCGGCGGGCTGTGCCGGTACGGCGGCCGGGGCTATCTCGGCGACCGGCGTGACGTGGGGCGCCGCGGCGATGGCCGGGTTGACGGGGGCGGCCGGCAGGGCGGTCTGGCCGGTGTCGTAGGGCTGGTGCCAGGCGGTGGAGAAGTGGTGCACCAGCAGGTCGGTGACGGCCGCCGGCTGCTCGACGGGGACCAGGTGGGAGGCGCCGGGGACGACCGCGAGCCGGGCGTCCGGTATGCCGGCGACGAGGGTGCGGGCCTCGGCGGGCCCGGTGACCTGGTCGTCGGAGCCGACGAGCACGAGCGTCGGCACGCCGACCCGGCCGAGCTCGGTCCTGACGTCGAAGGAGGCGAGCGCCTCGCAGGCGGCGATGTAGCAGCCCGGGTCCGTGGTGCGGACCATCTGCACGGCCCACTCGGTGATCGCCGGCTGGGCCGCGGCGAAGGAGCCGGTGAACCAGCGGTCCGGCGAGGTTCGGGCGATGGGGTCGAGCCCGTTGGTACGGACGATCACCCCGCGCTGCCGGAACTCGTCGGGGGTCCCGAACCGGGGCGAGGCCGCGACCAGCACCAGCGAGGCGAGCCGCTCGGGGTGGCGCAGGGCCAGTTCGATGCCGACGGCACCGCCGAGCGCGCAGCCCGCGTAGCCGAACCGCTGCACGCCGATCGAGTCCAGTGTGGCCAGCAGCCGCATGGCCAGCTCGGCGACGGATCCGGCCGGGTGGGCGGGGGCCCCGCCGTGACCGGGAAGGTCGAACCGCAGGACCCGCCACTGCTCGGCCAGCTCCGGCACCTGGCGGTCCCACATGTGCCAGGTGGTACCCAGTGAGGGACCCAAGATCAGGACCGGAGCGTCTTCTGGCCCGTCAAAGCGGTATTGCAGGGTGTTCGGGGGTGTCTCACTCACGCCCCAGACCCTCTCACGTCTCACGGACGCCCCTATAACGGGGGAACGCCGGGTACCGTTCTGACCAGGTTGAAGACCTCGCGGGCGGCATATCGCTTGAGGCATCGGATGATCTCGCGCCGGGTCTTGCCTTCCTGGGTGCGGCGTTCGTAGTACGCCTGGGTTCGGGGGTCGTGGCGCAGGCGGGTGAACACGATGCGGTGCAGGGCGGCGTTCGCCCGGCGGTCGCCGCCGTGGTTGAGCCGGCGCGTGCTCCGACGGCCCAACGAATACTCGACTGGGCTGACTCCGCAAAGGGCAGCAAAGGATGCCTCGGTCTCCAGTCGCTCGGGGTTGTCTCCCATGGTGATCAGGAGAGTGACGGCGCTGTCCGGACCGATGCCCACCTGTTCGATTAGCTGTGGGGCGTGGCGTTCGACGAGCCGGGTCAGGCGCTGGTTCAGCTCATCGATCTGCCCGGTGAGCTGCTCAACGCGCTCGGCGAGCATACGCAATGTCAGGTGAGTGGCCTGGGCCACCGCGTCCTCGTCTCCCCCACCGCCGGATAGGCCGAGGCGTGCGCAGGTGCGGAACAGCTCGCGGTTGCCCAGGCTGGACAGTCGTTCCCGCAGGGCGGGATCGGCGATGACCAGGACGGCCTTGAGCTGGTTGATCGCCTGGGTACGGGCCTTGACCGCGGAGTCCTTGGCGAGCTTGAAGATCCGGGCGCTGTGCACCGGACCGTCGCCGGACTTGGCCCGGGCCCGGGCGCGGCCACTGAGCACGGCCCGCGCGGCGGCCTGCGCATCGAGCGGATCCGACTTCCCCAGCAACCGGCGGGCCGAGCGGTCGGGGCGGTTCACCTCGTATACCTCGACCTGCTGCGCCAGCAGGTAGCGGGACAGGCCCGCGCCGAAGGTGCCGGTGCCCTCTACACCGGCCCGGCGCACCGTCCCCCGCTTGCGGGCCCACACGAGCAGCCGCCGGTAGCCGGCCACCGTCGCCGGAAAGGACTCGGTGCCCAGGATCTTGCCCAGCGGGGACACCACGGCGGCGACGTGCACCTCACCGTGCGTGTCCACGCCGAGCACGACCTCTCTCCGCACGGGAGGATCCGTACTGGAGGAGGTGCTGCGCTGTCTGGTCGTCATGGTGGTTCGCCTCCCGCGGGGTGACACGCCGAGTGGACGGCACCGGCCCGCTCGGGCGGTCTGAACCGTGATGGCGCCTGGAACTCGGCAAGGCCCCTATAGGGACACGCCCCGTGGCTCGGTGACAGCAGACGCCATCCCGCAACGACAGTCGACAAGTCCGTGACTGGACACTTCGGTCAAAGATCTCAAGAGTCAGACCCCCGTCCGGGACGGCACTGCACAACCGTCCCATCGATCCCAGCGCAACGGCACGACCCGACCACGGCCGGATGGTTTCGTCCGAACCGGCGCCCAACCTGGCCGGAGCAGGCTGACACTGAGATGACTCCCCGCCCACTCGCGACCGGCAATGACGGACAGCCTGTGACCCGCCTTACTGGTCGCCCTCCATCGGCCATCGCACGAACGGCTTCGAGCCCTCATTCTGGTGCACGGTTGTCCGCAAGTCATGGAGCGGGCTGCCAAAGAGACGGCCTAGCAACTCGGCAAGAGCACCGGCGAGTGCTGGGCGGCGGCCAAGAGCGGCCGGTGTCGGCCGGTCAGTCGGGAACAGGCGCTGGATGCCCTGCGGCAGAACGTGGCGCCGTGCATCCACTGCGGACCGGATACGGAACTCGGCCTACTCGAGTAACGGGGAACCAGCAGCACCGCACGAAGGGGCGCCCGCGTGGAAGGCATGGCGCATGTGGGCGCTGCCGGACCCGATGCTCGCGGCCCCCGTCTCCGACCCGGCGCCGCCCGATGGGTGGGCCGCCGAGGAGAAGTGGGACGGTTCTCAAGACACCTCGTGATGTCTCATTCGCGTTGGCACCGTTCACCTAGGTCACGACTGGTCCTTCGTGCGTGCGGCTGAGGCTTGCCGGGTGTCTGCGCCGGCGCTGACGTGCCGCTGGGTCTCCTGGGGGCCGTGCCAGTCCAGGCAGACGGCGGTGGCATCGTCTTCGAGCCGGCCGTCGGCGGCGTCCCGGACCGCGGACGTCAGCGCCAGCGCGGTCTCCCTCGGGTGCAGATTCCGGGTGCACCCCAGCAGGGCGGGCAGATCGACCTTCTCTCCGTGACGTTCGAGCATGCCGTCGGTGAACATGAGCAGACGGTCACCGGGCCGCAGGTCGAGGTCCTGCACACGGTACGGGTGGGGAGTCAGCTCAGACAGCCCGAAGGGATGGTCCACCTCGCAGGTGATCGTCTCCACAGCCCCGTCGCGCATGCGCAGCGGCCAGGGATGACCGGCGTTGACGAATTGGGCCCGCCCGGTATGGAGATTGATGCGCAGGAGCTGCCCGGTGGCATGACCGTGGCCGTGTTCGATCAGTGCCTGGTCTGCCCGGTGGGCCTGTTCGCCCAGGCCGGTGCCCGCCCGGCGGGCACCGCGCAGGGCGCCCACCAGGACCGTGGCGGCCAGGGCGGAATCCATGTCGTGGCCCATGGGGTCGGTCACCGACACGTGCAAGGTGTCGCGGTCCACGGTGTAGTCGAAGGTGTCGCCGCTGAGGTCCTCGGAGGGCTCCAGGTTCCCGCACAGGGTGAACTGTGCGGCCTCGCACGACAGCGACAGGGGCAGCAGCTGGTACTGGATTTCAGCTGCCAGGGTGGCCGGCTTGGAGCGTTTGCCCCAGGTGTAGAGATCGGTGAAGCGGCCGTTGGCGATCACGATGTAGGCCAGGATGTGGGCGGCTTCCCCGACTGCGTCGAGCACGTCCTCGCCAGGGCCGGTCGGCAGGAGCAGTTCCAGCAGCCCGATCGCATCCCCGCGGTTGGTGACGGGCACGATCACCCGCTGCCCCTCGCCGGTCGCGTCCTGATACAGGCGCTGGGTACGGATCACCTCCTCGTAGACACTGCCGAACAGGGGAACCCGCTCGGCCTGCCGCCCACCTTGAGTGGGAGCGGTGGACAGCCGAGCCACCGCCTTCCCCGTCAGGTCCACGATGAGGAAAGAGACCTTAGTGGCCTCGAAACGCCGCCGCAGGTCCTCCGCGATCACGTCGACGGCGTCCGCCGGCGCCGCTGTCTCCGCTGCTGTCAGCAATCGAGTGAGCCCACTTTGTCCACCGCTCACGACCGCAGTCCCTTCCGCAACCCCCCACCAGCTTGGTAATCACCGCAGTGAGCGTCAATCCGTGAACAGTCACGCTCCGGCGTTCGCCCGCGGACGGGGCCGCCACGGCTGCTCTGTACAAAAGCGGCTCGACGGGCCCCTGTCTTATGAGACACACCAGAGTCTGGAGAACGATCGCTGGCGAGCGCTGCTCTCTCTGGATGCCGGGCGTTTGGTGTTGCGCTCTCGCAGGGGCAGGAACCTCGCACCCTCCTTCCCCTAGGTCCGTTCCGGGCGCGGTCCAGCTGCCCGACGCGACGGCCCTGGACGGCGAGCTGGTCGTACGGGAAATCCAGCAGGCTCGCCTTCGAGCGACTCCAGGGTCGCCTCCAGCGGCGCGGTGCCGGCGCTGCCCGGCTCGCCGAGCAGTGGCCCGCCCACTTCGTCGCCTTCGACTTGTTGCGCCTGGCGGGCACCGACACGACCAGGTGGCCGTACGCGGGCGCCGCAGGGCTGCTCTGGAACGCCTCTTTGCCGAACAGAACCTCACCGCGCCGTGGGCGCTGTGCCCGTCGTTCCCGCTGACCTGGGGATTCACGAAACTGCGGACAGAGCCCTGAAAACGGCCAGGGCTACTTGTCGCCCCACTTGGTCCGGCGTTCAACGGAGTGGGGAGTTTCAGCGAGCGTCGCGCCCGCTGCCGACCACGCGGCCGGTACGTTGGCGGCCACCGGTCCCGGCTGACGTGGACCTGCAACGCAGCCGGCCCGCAATCCCGCAGTTCAGGGGCGGCCACTCCGCCGACATGACCGCCGAATACCGAGCCGGGTCCCATGGCCGGCCGCTTCACCGTGCCGTCGGGCCCGTTCCGCGGGGAATTCCTCGATACCGATGACCCGCAGCAGTTCCAGCCGCTCGCGAGCCTCGGCGACGCCGAGCGCGGCGCCGTGGTCGGCGAGCAGAAGACGGATGCCGCACCGGCCGCTCCCAGGAAGGCGCTGTGCACGGTGGCCAGCGGGGAGTCGGGCGGTGCGTCCAGGTCCACCCGCTTCTCAAGGACGGGAGCGCCTCCGTTCAGTACCTGGACCAGGGGCGAGTGGGTCGCCTCCCCGACCGGGGGCAGATGACCGCGCCAGTCCTCCTGCCAGGCTTCACGGCTCTCCGGGCCGGTCACGGCAACTCGGTGCACCTGACGGGATCCGACCCGCAGGTCCACCGCGGCCCAGTCGGCGAGGCGGGGAGCAAGGCCGCGGCTCAACCGGGCGAGGGCGTCGTCCACCTCCAGGGTCTGACCGAGCACCTCGGTGATCTCCGCGACGAGTGTCAACCGCTCGGCGAGACTCTCCAGAGCGCTCGCACGAGCGGCTCGTTCCGCCTGTTCCATCCGTTCTGACTGCCCCGCACGTTCCGCGCGTTCCCTACCGGCATGGCGGTCCGCCGCGGTCTCGACAATCAGCACGACCAGGCCACGCAGACGCCGGAGACGTCGTCCGCCAGGGGTGGCCGACGAGGAGATCGGGACCAGCCGTCCGTCACCACGCAGGCATCTGTCGTCGTCCCCGCGTGCCGAACGCCTCTCGGCCAGTGCCCACAGCAGCGGGCAGCGCTCCCGCGGGACGAGGGCACCTCCCGGGTCGCGATGGCACAGGGTCGTGCGTGGAACTCGCCGTCACCACCCGCCACACCAACGGCGGGGCCATGGGCGCCATCGTGGGGCGCCACCACTGCGGTCCCGTCAGCGGCTCCCCCGGCTCGTTGGCTGAACCGGAGGAGCCTGAGTCGAGCCAGCCCCATGGATACGCTGCTGAACGCGGCCCACCTCCGGGTCCCCCTCCCGAGTCCCCCACCCACACCCGAATGCCTGCCGCGATGTGCGACAGGCGCTCAATCGAAGCCGCGACCGGTCGTGCGCAGGGCCCCGGGAGGAGGGGATGCTCTGGGACGCCGCGATCAAGACGTCTTCTTCCGGCTGCGGTTGATGCACTCCGAACGCACGGCCGTCCGCGCCCCCACCGGAGACCCTCGAACCGACTCTGAAGACGGTCAGCCGAGCCAGGACGACACCCGGCCTCGTGATCCTGCCCCGGTATCTGATGGTCGAACAGTCCTCCGCCCGGATCAGGCGCGCCGGCAGCCACCCGCGACCATGGACGGCACATCCCGCGATCCGAGCGGTACTGATCGTCCGACGGGCAGGTCCCACCGTCATGGCCGAGTGGAACCCCGAGTGAGCTCCGCTCCACCGGCCGGTGCGCGCCGTGGAACGGGATGCACGAGAACGGCAACCTGGGGTAATAGTCGAACTGTCGTCCTCGCAATTCCGTACGGCACCGGCGGCCCGGACGGGAAACCCGAGGTCTGGGATGTGATCATGATGGAAGACTCTCTGAACGGCACCCCGATGCGGCTCGAGGGGGACTTGGTTCCGCCACGGACACCGCTCCTGAACAAGATCAGCGAGTTGCAGACGGAAATCAGTCAGCTGCAGGAGGCCGTCGTCTCCCACACCGTGGTGGACCAAGCGATCGGTGTGGTCATCGCCCTCGGTGGCCTGCGTCCCGTGCAGGGCTTCCAAGTGCTACGAGAGGTCTCACAGCACACCAATACGAAACTGCGGCAGGTCTGCGAACTGATCGTGGACTGGGTACACGGCGAACAGCTGCCCGACGAGATCCGCACCTCCCTGGACAAGGCACTGGCCACCGCACGGTCCATCTGAACGCAGCACAGCTCTGCCGCCCGCGTTCTGAGCCGGACGGCAGGGCGGG
This sequence comes from Streptomyces sp. NPDC001093, assembly GCF_040298985.1. Taxonomy (NCBI): domain Bacteria; kingdom Bacillati; phylum Actinomycetota; class Actinomycetes; order Kitasatosporales; family Streptomycetaceae; genus Streptomyces; species Streptomyces sp. NPDC001093. The sequence continues at coordinate 49,079 of NZ_JBEPBF010000015.1, forward strand.
CGGACGAGTTGAATGCCAGCTCACTTCCGAACCCGCACGCGACGCGACCTCCGCTCAACGTGTCCCCGCACCCATCTGACCAAAACGTCGCACGCCAGACTTTCCGGCGGTCGCTGATCACGCACGCTACGAAGCGCCGGGGCCAAACCGGAACGCCGCTCGGGACAACGTCGTAGCCGGTCCGTTCTCGTCTGCGTCATGCGCTGAGCGAGACGCCGTATGTACGCGGCCGGTGCCCGCCGAGGCCGCGTACCGGCACCGGGCGGCAGGCCGGCGCGGGCCGAACAGCCGCTCCGTACGCCTGGGACGCTGTGCGTTGGAGATCCTCCATGGCGTCCGGGATGACGGTGCGTCGGTGTCATGCCAGCCAGCTGCCCGCCACGTCGGCGGTTTCGCGCAGGGCCGCGAGCTGGCTGCGGGTGAATCCGGCGATGGGCCGGGCGTGATGCGTCGAGATCGCTCCCAGCAAGGCACCACGCTCGTCGAGCAGCGGGACGCAGTGGCAAGCGCGGCTGCCGACGTGCAGGATCACGTGCCGGGAACATCGGCGAGCCGCACATGGCCCATGGCGGTCTCGGTGATCTCCCGTACGCGGCGCAGCCCCGCGCCGAGGACCGCGCCCTGCGGAGCCGTCGGGCTTGTGCTGCCGGACAGGCGGAGCCCCGGAAGCCGGGGAGCGCCGGCCCGGGCGCGGTGGGGAAACCAGCCGCCGGTCCGCTCATCCGGCCCGGCGATGCGGTTGACCGCGTCCGCAGGACGCCTGGCCGGACGGACTCGGACGGGCGCTGACGTGAGTGTCGATCTCCTGGCCCACGGGTGGCCGCCTCGCCCTCCTCGCTGCTCGGCAGGCCGCCCGTACATGATCCGGGCTCTTGCGTTGTCTCCTTGCTGGCGCGTGCACACCTAGTGTCACGGTCGCAGGATCATCGCGTACGGCGGGATTCGCCCTCAGGGCGAGACGCCCTCGTCCGACTGTGGCAGTCGCAGGGCGAGCAGGGCGATGTCGTCGTGGGCACCTGCCACGAGTCCGTTCATCAGCTCGTCGCTCAGCTCGTCGATGTCCTGGTCGACCAGGGCGGCAGCGTGCTGCCGGAGCCGGGTCATGCCGTGATCCATGGATTCGCCGCGCCGTTCGATCAGACCGTCCGTGTACAACAGCAGGGTGCTGCCCTCGGGCAGGGGCAGGCAGGCACTGGGCCGTTCGGCGTGCGGGTCGACGCCCAGCAGCAGGCCGTGTGCTTCCCAGAGGTAGGTGGTGTCGCCGTCCGCAGTGACCAGCAGGGGTGGTGGATGTCCGGCACTCGCCCACTCCAGCTGGTACGGCCCTCCTTCCTGGCCCTTGAGCAGTGCGTACACGCAGGTGGCGGTGCGGTGGCTGTAAAGGGCGTCGACTGCGACGTCCAGGCGGCGCAGGATCATGCCGGGGGGCTCCCCGCGGTCGCAGGCGATGCCACGCAGCATGTTCCGGATCTGGCTCATGGTCACGGCGGCATGCAGATCGTGGCCGGTGACGTCGCCGATGATCAAAGTGGTGTCACCGCTCTCCGGCAGGACGAAGCTGTCGTACCAGTCACCGCCGATCTGCGCAGTGGCAAGCGCCGGGGAGTAGCGGGCGGTGACGCGAAGACCCGGTACGACGGGCAGGTCCGGCAGCAGAGAGCGCTGGAGGCGCTCGGCGACGGCCTGGGTCTCGGCGTAGAGCCTGGCGTTGTCGAGGGCCAGCGCGATGCGGTGGGTCAGGTCCTCGACCAGCGCCAGGTCCGCCTCGCCCCACGGCGGGTGTCCCTCGCCCCGGACCAGGGTCAGCGCACCCAGCACTCGCCGACGTGCCCGCAGGGGTGCCACGATCACGGAGTCTCCCCCGAGTCGGGCGAACGGTTGCATGGTTGCCGTGTGCAGCGGATCGGACGCCTCCTGCGCGGTCGGCAGCCGCCCGGCCGACAACAGCAGCGGGCCGGCGCCGCGAAGCACCCGGGACAGCGGGCCTGTCGCCGTCTCCGGCACCGGCGGCAACGGTCCCGTCAGGCCGGTCAGGGCGGCATTGGGGTCACGGTGCGAGACACAGACCCGCTCGACGGCGCCGTCCTCGTCCATCAGATCGGCCGCGGACCAGTCGGCCAGTCCCGGCACCAGCACGCGGCACACCCGCCTGAGCCCCTCGACCGCGTCCAGCGTGCTCGACAGCGCCGCCGCGCTCCGGGTGGCGAACGCCAGCTGGTCGAGCGCCGCTCGCAGCGCCGCGTCCGCGTCATCCTCGTCCATGGCGACCACCTACCCGCCTGGGGGCTCTACGGCCGCTTCCGTCCTGGGAAACCACTCCCCGGGCCGTGCACCGCGTTCGTATACGGCAGGGGCCCGGGCATGTCCTTACGGTCTCCCCAGGGCCGAGTCTCCTGCTTCCGGCGTGTTACCGAGCGTTCTGATCGGCCGGTCCGGCCGGCTCTCGCTCTACGATCGCAGCATGCGCGGACGTCGCACGGCCTGTCGGACACCCTCTGGACGCCTCCGGCCCCCGTCGCGGGTCAGGTCTCGGGCCTGACCGACATCCAGTCGGCGCGGCCGCCCGCCCCGAGCACGTCGACATCGGCACCGAGCTCGTCGGTCGATCCCTCCCCCAGTTCGCGCCGGGTGATGCGGCCGACCACGAACGGGAAGACCGGCCGCAAGGGCTGGCACCAGCGCAGCCACGGGGGCGCGTAGATGCTCCGGGCACGGTGTGTGATGCCGGTGGCGGGCCAGTCGGCCACCTGTGCGGGACTGTGGACCCGCCGAGCGAAGGGCGGCTGGTGTCGGCGGAGGACTCCCAGCACCGGGTGCTCGTCCATTCCGGCGATCATGTCGGTGCCGGTCCAGTGCAGGTAGGCGATGCCGACCGCGACCCCCTCGGGGGGCGACCTCACCGCGCAGCGCCAGGGCGAAGGACTCCGCGCCTGCCTTGGACGCGCAGTACGCGCTCATCATCGGAGCGGAGCCGAACGCTGCGGTCGAGGCGATCTGGAGGAAGTAACCTCCGGTCCGCTCGAGTTGGGGAAGGAAGGCCCTCGCGGTGTTCGCCGCCCCGACCAGGTTGACGTCGACGACGCGTCGCCACAGCTCGGCCTCGGTGCGGGTGAAGGGCCCGCCGACGGCGATGCCGGCGTTGGCCACGACGACGCCGGCCGGTCCGAGCCGCTCCTCGACCTGCCGCGCAGCCCTGTCGAGGGCGGCCTGATCGGTCACGTCCGCCTCGATGCAGACGGTCATGACGGCCAGTGACGCCGCCACCTGGGACAGCGTCTCCTCCTCACGACCGAGCAGAGCGATCCGCATGCCCTCCGCGGACAAGCGCCGCACCAGTGCCTCGCCGACGCCGCGCGCCGCCCCCGTGACCACAGCGACCCGGCCCCGCAGTGGGCCGTCGCGCATGGCGGGAGGCGGGCGGCTGCCGAGGACAGTACGCATGCGACCCTCATCTCTCCCGCTGCCGTGGTCGGCCGCCTCCCCGCGTGGTCGGCCGCCTCCCCGCGTACCCGTAACTCACAGCCGGTCACCGCGCACGAGGGCTGGATCGTCGGCGGCATCGAGGCTTGAGCCGCGACCGCCCATGTAGGACTTCCGGACGGGAGCAGCGTGCTCCCACGGTCGGCGACCTGCTGCTTGCCGAACGACGGTTCGCGGGGCCCGTGCCCGCGCCGCCGCTCATGCCGCGTCGCGCCAGGCGGCAATACCGGTCACCGTGACCGCGACGGTGACCGGCTCCGCGGCAGCGTGGGTGACGAGGTGGGTGATGAGGGCGTCTGTCACCCGGTCGTGGACGTTTCGGGCGATGTCCAGCGCCCGCCGATCCTCCGTCAGGACGCAGCGCACCTCGATGTGCCATCCCGAACCGTCCGGCGCCCGGTCGGCGCGTATGCCGGCCTCCGGCGGCGTGGTGTCCGCCCGGGTGGGCGCGGCGGCTGCCGCGAGGCGCCGGGCGAGGCGGGGTTGCAGGGCGGCCACGCCAGGAACCGCGAGGGCTGCCTCGGCCGCGACGCCGAGGAGCGCGGTGGTGCCGGTGGCGGTCATCATGCGCCACCGCCCGTCGGGAGGCGGGGACCAAAGGTCGGTCCCGGTTCCAGTACGTCGGCCACGGTGATGTCGACGGCTGTCACCGTGAGCCCCAGGTCCTGTCCGGCCGAGTGGAGGACCGATCGGCGTACCTGGTGGACCCGGTCGGGCAGCGGGCGGTCGAGGGCGGCGGCCAGGGTCATGGTCACCCGCACGTCGGTGCCGTTGCCCTCGGGTACGAGCCGGCAGGTCGCGGCCCTGGCACCGGGGACCGTGTCCGCGGCCCGCCTCAGCACCTTCGCCGCGGCGCTCTCGGCGATCCGCAGGTCCCGGTCGGGGTCGGCCAGGGGCAGCAGCCGCCCGAACCGGACCTCTGCCCTGACGATGTCCATGACCCGGTCGGCGAGTGCGTGCAGGCCCGGAGGGTCCTCGTCGCGCAGCGTCCGGGCGGCCGCGTTCACCGTGGCCAGTCCCTCGACCGCCTCTCGGCAGTATGGACAGGACACCGGGTGCGGGTCCGCGGCCGGCGGTGCGTCCCGTGCCTGTTCCCAGACCCGGCTGAGCAGGCGGCCGCAGGGCAGTACCTCATCGCCTGCGATCGGGGGCACGTCGGCGGCGGCCCAGCCGTTGCGGGGCCCGTCGGCTCCGGGCGGTTCGGGAGGCCGCGTGTGCGGGTCGTCTAGCGCCATGGGCCCATCGCCTCCTGCAGGGATCGGCGTGCCCTGAACAGTCTGCCGCGTACCGTCTGCTCGCCGGTACGCGTCACGTGCGCTATCTCCTTGTAGGGCAGGCCCTGCACCTCCCGCATGATCCAGCAGACCCGCTGTCCGGCGTCCAGCTCGGCGAGTGCGCGGAACAGGGCGGCCGTGGCCGCGTCCTGCTCGGCGGTCCGGGCGGGCTGGCTCCACGCGTCGCCCGCCGCGGGTTCGGCGACGGCGTCCAGGGGGAGGGGCGGCGGCCGGCGGCGGCACATGGTCTGGCAGCGGTTGACGGTGATCCGGTACATCCAGGTGCGGAACTCCGCCCTGTGGCGGTATTCCGGCAGGTGGCGCCAGGCGCTGACGAAGGCGTCCTGAACGGCCTCCTCGGCGTCCTGGGGGTTGCCCAGCATGCAACGGGCCAGGGTCAGCAGGGACCGGCTGTGCCGCTGGACGAGAACGGCGAAGGAGTCCTCGTCTCCCTCGGCCGCCCGTACCGCCAGCAGGCGGTCGGGCAGGTCGCACCCCAGTCGTGGGGAAGCAGTGCGTTCGATCATGACGCTCCCACGCAGGCTCGGAACGAGCGTGTACCCCTGATACGAGTTGTGACGCACATCACATGCCAGACGCGTGAGGATTGTGCCGCCCGGTATGTCCAACGTTCGACGGGCGCCATTCCGGTGTCCGGCCGACCGATCGAGGCGACCGCCATGACGGACAACATCACCAGCGTCGGCGGGGGCAGCCGGCCCGAAGCGGGCGTGAGCGCGCTCAAGGGCCGCACCGGGGCCGGGGCTCCGGCCGAGACACGGGGCAGGACCACCATCGCGGACGGTGTGGTGGCCAAGATCGCGGGCATGGCCGCCCGCGAGGTACCGGGCATCTACAACCTGGGCGCCGGCATGGCCCGCGCCTTCGGAGCCATGCGGGAACGCGTCCCCGGCGCAGGCGGAGGCGGAGCGGTCACCCGCGGCGTCAAGGTCGAGGTCGGGGAACGCCAGGCCGCGGTGGACCTGGACGTCGTCGTCGAGTACGGCGTCTCCATCGTCGACGTCGCGGGCGGCGTACGCACCAACGTCATCAGCGCCGTGGAGCGGATGACGGGCCTGGAGGTCGTCGAGGTGAACATCGCCGTCGACGACGTCCACCTGCCCGACGACGAGGAGGAACAGACCGAACTGGACGAGGGCCGCGTGAGATGACCGCTGCCGGGAGCACCGCCGTGTCCTCGGGCCCGAGCGGATGATCACGGCGAGAGAGACGCTCGCGAGACGGGTGAGTGCGAGATGAACACAGCAACGACGGGACTCGCGGCCGGCATGGCCCTCGGCTTCGCCGGCTACTTCGGCGGCTTCTGGGCGTTTCTGCTGGTGCTGGTCCTGGGTGCGGCGGGGCTGATCGTCGGCCTCGTCGTACAGGGCGACCTGGACCTCCGGACACGGAGGCAGCGGTGAAGACCCGGCCCGGTTCCCCCGGTGAGGGGTCGGGCCCGCCGGCGCCGGCCGCCGGGCTGCCGCCCCCGGCCGAGCGGGGCGCCACCGTCATCCCGGACAGGGTGGTCGCCCGTATCGCCGCGCAGGCCGCGCGCGCGGCGCAGGCGCGGCGCGCCGCGGTACCGCCCGATCGGGGCGGACCTGCGGCACCCCAAGCCTCCGCCGCCGTCCGTACCGGATCGGTGCGCCTGCATCTGACCATGGACCTGCCCTACCCCACGGACATCCCGCGTGTCTGCGAGCGGATCCAGCGGGACGTCGCCGAACGGGTCGCCCAGCTGACCGGGCTGCGAGTGGGAGAGGTCCTCCTCACCGTCCGGCGGCTGGTGACCGCCACCGACCCGAGCCGGGGGCGGGTCCGGTGAGCGGCCGGGCGGCCCGGGTCACCGGGCACGCCGTGCAGGAAGGGCGATCGTGATGACATCCGGTCCACATCCCCCGGGCCGCGGCTCCGCGTCGTCCGGGCACCGTGCCGCAGTGCCGCTGACGAAGGAGCCCGATCCTCCCGAACGCGACGTGTCCCCCTCGGACCTCACAGCCGGTGAGCACGAAGGAGGGCACCGAACCCGTCGCAAGTGGTCGGCGCGCAGCGTCACGGCGGCGCTGGTCGCCGCGGTGATCCTCGTGGCCGCGGTCGCGACGCTCGTCGACGTCGTCGCCGTACGGGCGGGACGTCCGGCCACGGCCTGGCGACGGCACCTGGCCGACGAACTGGCGACCCGCCCGGTGGACGACGTATGGATGCTGACGGGGGCCGCCGTGGCCGCCGCCGTCGGCGTCTGGCTGATCGTCCTGGCCCTCACCCCCGGTCAGCGACGCTGGCTGCCCCTGCGCTCACCCGCCGGCTGCCCGCGACTGCGGGCCTTCGTGGACCGCAACAGCGCCGCCGTCCTGCTGCGCGACGCCGCCATGCGGGTCCCCGGAGTCGGCGCGGCGCACGTCCTGGTGGGCCGCCACCGCATCAAAGCCCGCGCGGACGTCCGCTTCCGAGACCCCCGACAGGTGAAGGACGACCTCACCGCCGTCCTCGACGAGGAGCGCGACCGGCTTGCCCTCGCCCGTCCTCCCCGCATCGCCGTACGGACGCGGCGACGCACCCGCTGACACAAGACCCGCAGCACCGGAGCCCGCCATGACGCCGCGATCGGCTCTCAACCGCAGTCTGCTGGCCCTCGCCGGACTGGTCCTCCTCGGCGGCGGACTGCTCATCCTCTTCGCCGGGCTCGACCTCTACCGGCGGCACGATCTGGCCCCACCCGCCGGCTGGCCCCTGACCACCCCGGCCGACGTCCTGCTCGGCCCCGCCGACCGGGCACGCTGGAGCAGCCAGGGCTGGTGGTGGTGGCCCGCGGTCATCGCCGCCCTCGTCCTCACCGCCCTGCTCGCCCTGTGGTGGCTGCTCGCCCAGCTGAGCCGACACCGCCCCGGCTCACTGCCCGTCGGCGGCACACCCCCGCAGGAAGGCGTCGAACTGCGCGACCACGCACTCAGCGAAGCGATCGCGAACGAAGCCGGTGCCCTGCCAGGGGTAGGCCATGCGGCCGTAGTCATCACCGGCCGACCGGGCCGCCACCGCACCCGCATCAAGCTCACCCTCACCCCCGAGGGCACGCCCGGCGCCACTCTCGGTGCCCTGTGCGAAGGCCCGATCGGCACCGCGCGTCGGTCCACCGGCCTCACCGACATGCCAACCGAGGTCCGCCTACAGGTCAGCCGCCACGGACCACACCGCGTGGAGTGAGGAGGAGATCGGCCGTTCCCGCCGACGCCCTTGCGGCCCATAGCAGTTCGCGGGCGCGCCGGCACCACTCCCCGAAGGAGAGATCATGATCATCCTGGGCGTCATTCTGCTCGTCGTCGGCTTCCTCACCGGCCTGTCCATCCTGTGGACCATCGGGATCATCCTGCTGGTCGTGGGAGCCATCCTGTGGATCCTCGGCGCGATGGGACACGCCGTCGCCGGTCGACGCCACTACTGGTAGGCGGGGTCGGTTGCCCTGCAGGGCAGTGATCCATGCTGCGGGCAGGCCGGCAGACGGCGCGGACCCCACCAAGATGTTCGCGGCGGCGGACGACGACGGCGAAGAGGTCGATCCGGCTGAGGCCGCCGCCGGTGCTGACCAGCCGCCGCGGCTCGGCCGGGGCGCGCCCGGTGGCCGTTGTGCCGGTCCTCGCCGCACGAGCGCACGGCCGACTCGATGGGGAGTCGGTGGATCGACCCCCACGATCCGGGCGGGAGTTCCCCACCGCGTCGACCGGTGAGTCTCCGTCGGGAGTTCGTATGCACAGCACCTTCGTGAAGATCCGCCAGAACGTCCCCCCCGGGCCACGGCGATGACGGGCGGTGAGGGGCAAGGACCCGCGGAAGGCTCCACCCGGTCGGAGCGCTTCGGGGAGGAGTTTCTGGGAATCCTGCTGGACCAGGGGCACGAGCTGCCGCCGCACCAGCTCGGTCCGCTCGTCGCACGGCAGATCGGCAGGCTCGACGGCCGCGAGACCTCGCTCTTCCTGCAGGACTACGGCCAGGTGTGGCTCGTCCCCCTGCCGGGCGACGGGCTGGCAGCCGGGGAACCGCAGCCGATCGACGGCTCCGATGCCGGTCGTGCCTTCCAGGAGGCGCGTCCCGTCGAGGTGCCGCAGGCCGGCGGTGTACGGGTCTATATGCCCCTGCTGGACGGTGGCGACCAGGTGGGCGTCCTGGCCGTCACCCTGGACCGCGTCCACGACGACGAGCGACGGCTGCTGCGCAGGCTCGCCTCGCTCGTGGCCGACATGCTGGTGACCAAGCACGGTTACACCGATCTGTTCTTCCGGCTGCGCCGCAGAGAACCGATGAGTGTGGCGGCGGAGATCCAGTGGTCGCTGCTGCCACCGCTGGCGATGTCCACGCCCCGGGTCGAGCTGGCCGGGATGCTGGAACCCGCCTACGACGTGGCCGGCGACAGCTTCGACTACGCCCTCAACGGCGATGTCCTGCATGTGGCCATGGTCGACGCGATGGGCCACGGACTGGACGCCGCCACGATGGCCACGGTGGTCATCGGAGCCTACCGGCATGCCCGGCGCATCAGCGTCGGCCTGTCGGAGATCTATACGTTCATGGACCGGGCCGTCGCCGATCAGTTCGGCCCCGACCACTTCGTGACCGCTCAGATGATGCGGCTCAACACGGCAACGGGCAGGCTTCAGTGGGTCAACGCCGGACATCCCGCTCCTCTGTTGATCCGTGGACACCGTGTCGTACGACGGCTGCAGGGCCCGACGACGCTGCCCGTCGGCTTTGGCGGTCACGAGCCCCGGATCAGTGAAGTGGCTCTCATCCCCGGCGACCGGATCCTGTGCTTCACCGACGGACTGATAGAGGAGCGCGATGTCGGCGGTGAGGAATTCAGTGAGGAGCAGCTCATCGGGTGGGTGAACCGCCTTGAGCCCACGGCCCAACAGATCCGGACGGTGGCGCGCTCCCTCTCCCACACGCTGCAACGGGCGCGGGGCGGGATCACGACGGACGATGCGACGCTCCTGCTGATCGAATGGCGCGGGAGCGCCACCGACGACCTCGCCCTCCCGGAGTGAGCCGGCCTCCCACCCCCAGGGAAAGGCCGACGGCACGCAGCCTTTCCCCCACCGCCGATCTCTCACACTCCTGCTGCCGCGGTGGGCACGTGACGGGTGACCGGTCCGTCAGGAGTGCGTGAGGCGGAGTGGGGGGCGTCGTGTCCGCCTTCGGAGTCCCAGACCGCCTCCCGGAGCGAGTCCGAGTCGGCCGCTGCCTCTGCCGCGGCCCGGAAACGTTCGGCCTCATGGATCAGGCCGGTCGCCGTGAGGCTCCGCGACGGGTCGGTGGCCGTGGCCATGAGCCGGGCTGCGGTGGCCGGGGCTGTCTCCGGTGGGATCACCAGCAGGTCCCAGCGGCCGAAGGTGTGGGACAGCAGCAACAGCTTGTGCGGGTCCTGCCCGGCGTTGGACCAGCCGACGCGCACCATGTGGCCGTGCGCGGGCACTTCACCCGGGATGACCGGCCACAACGTGCGGCTCACCGCTATCCGGGTGATCCGCCCCCACAGCGGGTCGAGACATTCGACGAGCGCCGGGAGCTCCTCCGTCAGGTTGCGCGAACGGGGCCACCAGGCACCGTCGATCAGGGCCGGAGGGGCGCCGGCCCGCGCCAGCGTGAGTCGGAGCGGTGACGAAGAAGGGGCCCGGTCTCCGACTGCGGGTGTGAACGGAATGGTCGCGGTCATGACGCGGACCCAACCCCGGGCCGGTCACGGCCGACCCGGTTGCCATGAATCGCCGAGAACGACCCGGCGTGGAAGCCGGTGTACGAGATGCTCTCGGTAATCACCAGGATACTCCTCGCCCGCGCCCGGCGGACCGATGCGGAGCGAGGGGTTGAACGGAACACGAGGAAAACCTCCCGCGCAATACAGCCAAGGAGTGCCGGCCAGGGCATGCGAGCCGTCGGGCGTGAGACCGGTCCGGTAGCCGGCGTACGACGTGCCCCGGCGCCCTCAGCCCACTTCCCGCCGGTATCGACAGCCGCTTCACCGAATGCGGCGGCGTCTCCACAACCGCCCCGGCGTGTGCGGAGTACCGTGGACAGCACCGAGGGCATTTCGCACACCGGCTTCCACGCCGGGTCGTTCTCGGCGAGAGACGAAACCCGGGGCGCCGCCAAGGCGGCCCGGAGACGGGTCCGCATCATGTCGGCGACCTTGCACCAACTCCTGCCAGACCACGAGCCCGTCGCAGCCCCGGCCGCGCGTCTCGCGCTGAAGACCGACGGCCCGTCGCGCGGCCTCCTGGACGGTGCCTGGTGGCCCCGCTCCCGGGACCTGCTGAGCGAGCTGCCCGCACTGACCGATGTGCTGGACCCTCTGTGGGGCCGCATCACCCGCATCGCCGTCAACCCGAAGTACTGGCCGGTCATCCCGCACGAGATCCCCGTGGGCGGTCATGTCGTCAAGGTCGGATGGTTCACCCCGGAGATCGACCCGCACAAGCTGCTGCTGCTCTCCTACGGCACCGGCCGCTGGGACCTGCTGGTCATCCCACCCGAGACCGAGACGAAGTCGGCGGCCCGCCTGATGGCGGCCGCGTCCGACTACGACGGCCCACCGCTGACCGCAAGCGCTCTCATGGCCGCGGACGAGACCCGGCACGCCATCTCCGCCGCCGACCGGCCACTCGAACCCGACGAGGCAGGGAAGCACGAGGAGGACGGCCCCGCCTCAGCGGCCGTTCCGGCAGGGACGGATCGCGCCAGTCGCCTGGTCATCGGCATGTGAGACGGCCGCCACGACCGGTGCCTTCACGGGTTTCGGACCTGCCTCACGAGCCGGCGCAGGCACATGCAGGGGTCTCGACCGGCGAGTCTCCGCCCCACGTGGTCCTCGTCCCGAGGAGCAGTACATGCAAGCCCTGATCGTTCTCATCGTCGTGATCGGTCTTCTGGCCGTCCTGGCCCTCGCCCTGTCCGTGAAGGTCGTCAAGCAGTACGAGAAGGGAGTGCTGTTCCGCTTCGGCCGACTCGTCGGAACACGCTCCCCGGGACTGCGGTTCATCATCCCGTTCGTCGACGCCCTGCACCGGGTGTCGCTGCGGGTCGTCACCATGCCGATCCAGTCCCAGGGCATCATCACCCGGGACAACGTGAGCGTGGACGTGTCGGCGGTCGCCTACTTCCGGGTCGTCGACGCCGTGAAGTCGGTCGTCGCCGTGGAGAACGTCAACGCGGCGATCAACCAGATCGCCCAGACCACCCTGCGGAAGGTCGTCGGCCGGCACACGCTCGACGAGACGCTGTCGGAGACGGACCGTATCAACCTGGACATCCGCCAGATCCTCGACGTCACCACCGTCGACTGGGGTGTGCAGGTCACGCTGGTCGAGCTCAAGGACATCCAGCTGCCCGACACCATGAAGCGCGCCATGGCCCGCCAGGCCGAGGCCGAGCGGGAGAAGCGAGCGAAGATCATCAACGCGGAGGGCGAGTCCCTGGCCGCAGCCGCGCTGGGCGACGCCTCGGACACCATGATGGCCCACCCCCTGGCGCTTCAACTGCGCAATCTCCAGAGCCTGGTGGAGATCGGTGTCGACCAGAACACCACCGTCGTCTTCCCGGCCCCCCTCATGAGCACGATCGGCGAGCTCGGCTCCTTCCTCGCCCGGGAAACCGCTGCCGCCGCACCCGCCGCGGCAGCGCCACCGGCCGGCACCGGCCGCACCGACACGTCCCTCAGCCCGGCAGGCAGCGCGCCCGGCACCGCGGCGTGAAGCCGACTACGGCCCGAGCGATCCGTGGCACCAGGGAGGATTCGTGACCGTCGCCTGTCGCGCGCATCCTCCGGGCACCGGCTGATGATGGGGGTACGGCCGAACACGCGGAGCTGATCATGACGGGTTGGCGGGTCAGGGACTACACCCAGGACGATCTCGAAGCGGTGATCCGTGTCGACATGCAGAGCGGCACGACCGAGGAGCCGCCGCTCTTCCCGCTCTCGGACGCCGTGACGGCCCTCCAGACCCGCCACCCGGCCGTGGTGGCCACGGCCGACGACGTGCTGATCGGCGCCGCGGTGAGCAGGGTGGAGGGCGAACGGGCATGGATCCTGCGCATCTGCATGGCGCCCGGCTGGCGGCAGCGCGGGCTGGGGAGTGCCCTGATCACCGCCCTTGAGCAACGGCTCTTCGCCGCCGGCGTCCGCGCGGTGCACGCCGTCCTTCCCGAGGGCGAGACCGGTGCCACCGCCCTGCGCAACTGCGACTTCGGCGCCCGCCCCGGGCTCGTCTTCTTCGAAAAGCGCGGGCCGGTGACCCCGCAGTCGGCCGGCACGCTGTCCTCGCTCGGAGCGGAACTGCCGCCAGGGGGACTGTGGCAGAAGGTCGCGGGCATGCAACGGGAGAAGCAGCTCATCGAGCGGCGCCTGGTCCTGCCGCTGGCCCATCCCGAGCTGGCCGCCCAGCACGGAGTGGAACCGCCACGGGCGGTGATGCTGTTCGGCCCGCCCGGGACCGGCAAGAGCACGTTCGCGCACGCGATCGCCAGCCGCCTGGGATGGCCCTTCCTCGAACTGTTCCCCGCCCGTCTGGCCGCCGAGTACGGCCTGGCGACCGGGCTGAACCGGCGCTTCGACGAGATCGCCCGGCTCGACCACGTCCTCGTCTTCATCGACGAGGTCGAGGAGGTCGCCGGCGAACGCGGCGGCGCGGACGCGACCGCTGTCGGCGTCGTCAACGAACTGCTCAAGGCGATCGTCCGGTTCCGAAGCCAGGACGGACGGCTGCTCGTCTGCGCCACGAACAACGTGACCACGCTCGACTCCGCGTTCCTGCGGCACGGCCGCTTCGACTACGTGCTGCCGATCGGCCCTCCCGACCACACCGCCAGGACCGCGCTGTGGGAGAGCTACCTTGCCCGAGCGGGCGCACGGGCCGACAGCGCGGTACTCTCGTCCGCCAGCGAGGGGTTCACCCCCGCCGACATCGCCCACGCGGCGCGCACCGTCTCCCAGGCCCAGTTCGAGCGCACCTTCGACACCGGAACCCGGACCACCCCTACCACCGACGACTACCTGGACACGATCCGCGACACCAAGCCCACGGTCAGCGCCGCCATGGCCCAGGACTTCGCCCAGCAAACGGAAAAGTACGCCCGCATCTAGCGTCCAGGCCGATAAGGGAGTCGATCTGCGACGGACGTGTCAGGCCGGCGCAGGAGGCATGCCGCCGCCCGTATCAATGAGGATCTGCCTGGCCTCGGTGACGTTGTCGGCCCGTACGGCCCTGGCCATCGCGGCGCGTGCCGCGTCGGGCGACGTGTCCGGAGGGACCAGCAACAGAGAGAAAAGGTCCCCTTCGCCTCGGGTGATGAGGACGGTGTCGTCACCGACCGGGAAGGAGTCGATGTGCACGACCCGGTCGTCGACCATCACCCGGGTCGGCAGTTCGTCCCAGGCGCTGCCGTCCAGACCGACCCGGGTGACAGGCCCGAGATGCTCGGTCAACGCGGAGATCAGCGAGGGAAGCTCGGCACCGATGTCCCGGGACCGCGGCCACCAGGCACCGTCCAGGATTCCCTCGCGTGCGTGTGTGGTCTCCAGCCTCAGCAGGGCCGTCCCTGGTTTCACCGACCGGTGGACGGCGTCCGGCAGGAGCCTGGGGAGGTCGGGGGTGTCTGAGTCAGCCATGGTGTCCGCCCGTCCGCAGAGAGCAGTGCCATCGCAGAGCATGCGACCGCGATACGGCCCTGCTACCTCACGGTACTCCGCACGACGCTCGCGCGAGCGCTTCGCCGCAGGGCGCGGTTACGGAACAAGCAACGGCTCCGGCGTATACCCGCCGGAGCCGCCCTTCCAGGTCATTGCACGTGAGCGTGCGCCGACCCGCTTTCCACGTTACGCCAAAGGGATTGATCCGACATGAACAATCCTTGCGGAAGTTCACTTCGGTCCGAGAAACCGACGCGGCTGCTCAGCCACGCCCTTCTTCTTCTGTCTCCATCTGCCGGATCCCCTGATGCGTCAGCGTGATCATCGCGGGCGTGTTGCCCCTCTCCCAGTCCACGACGACCCAGCCTTCACCTGCCAGGTACATACAGGCAGCGGCCATGTCCTGCTCAGGGATACCCAGGTCGGTGCGGAGCTTCGCCCCATCGACGCCCAGGAGGCGATTGCCCTCGGCGGCTTGGTACAGAGCCTGCATGATCCTCTCGCGGTACGTCTTCCGGTCTCGCAATATCGCCATGACGCGCCTTCCTCTACTGCCCACGGTCGGGCCGAAGTCGATGTCATCCGCGGTCGCCGTCGCGGTGGGGCGCGTCGGAACGGTCGCGTCCACCGCCGACCGACGGTGCCTCCGGGGCCGACGCCCGATCCCCGGCAGAACATCGCTGTAGTGGAAGGCAGCGATCCGTTCGGCGTGCTGGCCGTTGAGCCGGTGGATCAGAGCGACTCCGACGGCGATCAGAAGGAGCAGCGCGGCCGCGGCGATGACCGTCATGGTTCTCTCATCTCCGTCGAACGGCGGGCGAAGGGCCTGCCGATCCGATATGCCGGGGCAGGCACGACGGCCCGACCGGCTCCGCCGTCGGTCTCCCACGCTTCTTCCCTGATCCGGGCGTCGATCCTGTCTGCTGCTTCCTCCAGTGCCGGGGCCTCGATGCCGTCGCCCGCCATGAGCTGCGCGGCTGCCTCCGCACCGGTTTCCGGCGGAATCACCAGGACGTCCCGGCGGCCATTGGCGGAGAAGAAGGTCAGTCTGTGCGGATCCTGCTCCTCGGTGGACCAGCCCACGTGCACTGTACGCCCGGCGATGGACACCCGACACGGGATGACGGGCCAGTGGGCCGGGTTCACCGCGATACCCGTGATGCGACCCCAGAGATCGCCCAGGGCGGCTGTCAAGGGTGGCAGCTCACGGGTCAGGGCACGGGAGCGAGGCCACCACGTGCCGTCCAGCCCGCCCGGCGCGGGTGTCAGGGACAGGCGAGCCGGCAGCGACGGCGCGCGCTTGCCCCATGTCGTACGGTCGATGGTCACGGACATGGTGCGAACCTGCCCCCGGGCTCGTGAGCGGCCCGGCGTTGTCGATCACCGGAAACGGCACCCGCAGCGGAGCCGGTACGCGAAGAACTCCCGGTGCTTTCACACTACTCCGCTCACCGGCCCGAGAAGCCTGGGGTGACCAGGTATTTCCTGCCTTCGGCCTGGTCACCCGCGCCCGGCACTGGGCCGGTCAGAGCCAGTCCTTGCGCTTGAACGTCAGATACAGCACTGCGGACAGGACCACGATGACGGCTGCCGATGTGATGAATCCGGACTGCCGGCCGAAACCGGGGTAGGGAAGATTCTGGCCGTAGTAGCCGGTGATCGCGGTGGGTACGGCGATGATCGCGGCCCAGCTCGTCACCTTCTTCATGATCAGGTTCATGCTGTTGGCCTGGACCGAGAGGTTCGTCTCCATGACCGAGGCCACCAGGTCCCGCAGTGATTCCGTCCACTCGGTGGCACGCAGCACGTGGTCGTAGACGTCCTGGTAGTACGGGGCGAGAGGGTCGTTGATCAGGTGCAGGCCGGGGCGCATGAGGGTGTTGACCACCTCACGCATCGGGAGCACGACGCGGCGCAGCTGGACGAGCGACTTACGCAGTGCGAAAACCCGGCGCTGCACGGCTTCGATCTCACGGCGCCCGGCCGCGAAGAGCAGACCCTCCAGCTCCTCGACGCTGTCGTCCAACTGCTGGACCGCGGCGAAGTGTCCGTCCACGAGATGGTCGAGCAGACCGTGCAGCAGGAATCCGACGCCGTGGCCGGCCAGGTCCGGGCTCTCGTCCCAGCGGGCGACAACGTCCTCGATGTCGAGGCCGTCGTCCTTGCGGACGGTGATCATGGCCTGGCTGGTGAGGAATACGGCGATCTCGCTGTACGTCAGTTGCGCACCGTCCGGGCTGACGGTCACGGCGTAGGCGCTGAGGAACTCGTGGGTGCGATAGCGGTCGAGTTTCGGCCGCTGTCCATGGTGAGCGGCATCCTCCAGAGCCAGTTCGTGGATGCCGAACTCCTGACCGAGCATGGTGAGTTCAGCGGCTCCGGGCCGGTGCAGGTCCAGCCACAGGACCGACGCCGGATCAGCGAGATGCGCAGAGACGTCACTGGCGGGAAAGCCCTCCAGGACCAGAGTGCCGTCGTGATACAGCCGGGTACGCGTCACCATGGCCCGAGGCTAGTGTCTTATACCCCTGTCATGCCGCTTCGCCCCGATTGCCAGCGCGGCAGGTTCATCGACAGCAGCCACCCTCCGTGGGGGCCTTACGTCAAAGCCCGCGACATCCGGAGCTCCGACCGACGAGCATCGGGTGCCGGTCCGAAGGCAGGGATGTGGGTACCCGGCCGCCGCATCGCATCCGGCGTACACCGCACGACCGGATGCGGCCCGTCAGCCGGGAAGGACACTCCGAGACCATGACCACGCATACCCCGCGCCGTCGCCCGCCTCCCCCCGCAGGTGGCAGTGATTTCGCCCGCCTGTCGAAGAAGATCGCCGAGGCCGGCCTGATGAACCGGCGCCCCGGCTACTACACCGTCCGGTCCATCGTCGTGGCCGTCGCCTACGCCGGGGGCTGGAGCGCGTTCGTCGTCATCGGCGCGGGGTTGTGGACCCTGGCGCTCGCCGCGTTCCTCGCCGTGATGTTCGGGCAGGTGGCTCTGCTCGCCCACGACGTCACGCACCGCCAGGTCTTCCGCCGGCGCCGGCCCAGCGAAACGGCCGGCCGCATCGCCGGGGCCGCGATCGGGATGGGCTACGGATGGTGGCAGGACAAACACACCCGCCACCACGCCAACCCCAACCACGAGGACCTCGACCCCGACATCGCCCCGGACCTGCTGGTGTGGTCCCAGGACCAGGCCCGCGCCGCGACCGGACTGCCGAGGATCATCGGCCGTCGGCAGGCGTTCCTCTTCTTTCCCCTGCTCCTGCTCGAAGGGGTCAACCTTCATGTCTCCAGCGCGCGAGCACTGGGCAATCGCGCCCTGAAGAACCGCGCCCTGGACGGCACGCTGCTCTACGGGCACACCGCCGCCTACCTGACCGCAGTGTTCATCGTCCTCCCGCCCGGCATGGCGATCGCGTTCCTGGCCGTCCACCAGTGCCTGTTCGGCCTGTACCTCGGTTGTCTGTTCGCCCCCAACCACAAGGGCATGCCGATCCTGACCGGCAAGGACCGCCCCGACTTCCTGCGCCGCCAGGTCCTCACCGCACGCAACGTACGCGGCAGTTGGTTCACCGACCTCGCCCTGGGCGGCCTGAACCACCAGATCGAACACCACCTGTTCCCCAGCATGCCCAGCCCGCACCTGCGCAGGGCCCGGCCCATCGTCCGCCGCTACTGCCAGGACTTGGGAGTCGACTATCGGGAAACCGGACTGATCGCCTCCTACCGGCAAGCACTCGCCAGCCTCCACCGAGCAGGAGCGCCACTGCGGCGAGCCCGTATCAGCAGCGCCCGAGCATGACGCACCGGCGCCGGCGGTAGATGATCTCGCCGCCCTGTCTGAACCAGGAGGCAATCCCGTCGAACCGCTTGCATGAGTCCGCAGCTGTAACGCATCCAGACGCCCTTGCCGTACTCCAGCGCCTTGTCCCGGTGCCCGGCTGAAGTGATCCGGTGAGACCCAGCGGCTGGAACAGCCCCGTCGGCTTCCCGGCGCGGCTGCGTCGTCTTACGGCTCCCCTCCCAGATGGGCGCAATCGCAAATCCAGCGTCCCGCGAGCATCGCAGGAGCGCGCACTGTGTGCGGAGCCGAACGCGGTCATGCGCGCAAGCACAGTCGAGATCACGGCGAAGCCCCGCCGGAGCGCTCCGGCGGGGCTTCGTCTCAGGGCTCCGAGCAGAAGCCCCGTCGGGGGATGGTTCCCGGATGGGCTTCACTGCTTCGCCCTCTCTCACACCGCTGTCACGAACTGAGCGGACACCCGCGAACCATAGGGACCTGACCTGCAATCTTGTGCGCGCCCCGGAGCGGCTGGACACCCATGGACGATCGTTACGACCTGTGCCATGTGGTACCCAGTGAGGGACCCAAGATCAGGACGGGAGCCTCTTCTGGCCCGTCAAAGCGGTATTGCAGGGTGTTCGACGGTGTCTCACTCACGCGTCAGACCCTCTCATCTGTCACGAGATGTCACATCGCCGGGGTGAACCTAGCGGACCTTAGCCCTCTCGCGTCGGCATGTCCGGACACTGCCGGAACCCTTGAGCGTCTAGGTATGTGGTTCTCCGGCGTGTACTCATGACCGCGTCGACAGCGGACCCTCCGGGCGCGTTCCTGGTAGGAGACTTGGCCGTAGCCGGATGGGCCCTCCCGGTCACGGCTTTCGGTCCACAACCGGCAGCCGCATTCCGAGTCCGCCGGCCATACGGCTCGGCAAGTCGCTCGGCTGGTGGAACGCGTGGCTCACGCTTGCCCCTCCGCCGCACCCCCGTGCAGGCCGTCCCATGTGGTGGCGGCTCCGCGGAGGTCCTCTACATCCGGCTTGACCTACCACCTCTTGGTCGTCTTTACGTTCGTATGCCCGGCCCATCGCGCGAGGATGTGGTCCGGCACGCCGTTGTTGGCTAGGAAGGTGAAGCACGACGAGCGGGCGTCGTAGAGCCTGACGCGACGGAGGCCGAGAAGCTCCATAAGCCGGTACGCACGCCGACGAAGTTGCTTGAGCGTGAAAGCTTCTCCGGTCTCGTGCACCAGCACATAGCCGGACACCACGTACCCCTCTCCCAGAGCGAGTTTCTCCTCGGCCTGGAGAGCCCTGAACGTCTTGAGGGCGGCTAGCACCGGAGTCGGCAGCGGCAAATCCCGCTCGCCCGCAAGAGACTTGGTGTCCTTCTCCACCACGTAGCGGTTGCCCATCATCGTGCGCGTGTTGGCAATGACGATCGTTGCGTTTTCCAAGTCAACATCTTCCCAGCGAAGGCCGCAGACTTCAGCTGGGCGGAGCCCCATCAGAGAAAGCAGAAGCGCGGCGTAGAGGCGTTCTCCCCTGATGCCATGGATGAACTTCTGAACCTCCTGGACGTTCCAGGGCTGCACCTCCTCCTTATTCTTCCGCTCCTCTTTGCGTGCCCTGCGGGGGATGGTGACGTGTTCAGCGACATTGACGTATACCAACCGCCGCGTAACAGCTCTCCCCAGAGCTTCCTTCAGTCGAGCGAGGCTCATATCCACACTCGTGACACCGAGTGGCGTACCTGCCCTCTTGCCACGCACACGACCATGCGCCAGCGCCCAGTCCCTCCATTCCTCCACATGCTCTTCAGTAAGATCCTGCAGGAGGATCTTGCCAAGTCTCCCCCGAACTCGATCCAGGGTAAGAGGCTGTCTCACGTGGCAAGTTTCGCGAGCTTCTTGTAGCAGGCCAGGGCGGCGGCCATGGCCCGGCCTCGGCTCTGCCAGTCGTTGCGAACCACGTACGGGATCTTGAGGCCACGAGCAGCCCATGGCAGGCTCATGCCGCATGATCGATGAATTCGCGAAGGACAACCTGCACGGGAGACTGCGGCGGGACCGCAAGGCGCTGCTCTGGAAACTCGACGGCTTGTCCGAATACGACGCCCGCCGGCCTTTGACCGCGACCGGGACCAACCTCCTCGGCCTGGTCAAACACGTGGCCACCGTCGAGGCCAAGTACTTCGGCGAGGTTTTCGACCGCCATTCCCCGGAACCGCTGCCCCGGTGGCAGGACTCCAACGGCAGCGATCTGTGGGCGACCGAGGACGAGACCCGCGATCAGATCATCGGGTTCTACCGGCGCACATGGGAACACTCGGACGCGACGATCAACGAGCTTCCCCTCGACGCCCCCGGCCACGTGCCGTGGTGGCCGGAGCCTTATGCCGACACGAACCTGTTCGCCATCATGGTCCATGTCCTCGGCGAGTCCAACCGGCATGCCGGGCACGCCGACATCCTGCGCGAGGGCCTCGACGGCCGGACCGGGATGCGCCCCGAACACGAGAAGCAGATCGACCAGGAAGCCCGTGCAGCCTACTGCGCGAAGATCGAGCAGGCCGCCAGGTCGGCCGCACCAATCAAGGCGTAGAGGTTGTCTCACGTGACTTGATGTTCGTGCGGCACGATGCCAGTCGTGGGTGCTGATCTCTCGAAGCGTCTGGTTCCTGATGAACTCTGGGAACTGGCCGCCCCGTTGCTACCGTCGTTCGCTGCTCGTCCGCAAGGTGGTGGGACCGCTCCGTGTGACGAGCGGGCCGTGTTCACCGCAGTGGTGTACGCGCTGACCAGCGGCTGTGCCTGGCGGCATCTGCCGCCGACGTTCGGCACGTCGCCCGCCACCGCGCATCGCCGCTTCACGGTATGGACCGCGGCCGGCCTGTGGCGTCGGCTGCACCGGGCGGTGCTGGACGAACTCGGGGCCCGCGGCGAGGTGGACTGGACCTCGGCGATCGTCGACGCGGCCTCCGTTCGCGCCAAAAGGGGGGATCGCTCACCGGCCCGAACCCGGTCGATCGCGGCAAGAAGGGCAGCAAGCTGCACGTGCTGTCCGATGCCCAGGGCATCCCGCTCGCCGTCGCCGTGTCCGGCGCGAACATGCACGACAGCCTCGCCCTCAAGCCGCTCATCCGCGGCATACCCGCCGTCCGGTCCCGCCGGGGACCACGGCGGCGCCGACCCGTCAAACTCCGCGCGGACAAGGCGTACTTCTCCGCCGAACACCTGGCCTGGCTGCGCGAACGCGGGCTCGTCGCGCGCATCGCGCGGCCCGGCATCGAGTCCGGCGAACGCCTCGGTCGGCACCGCTGGAAGATCGAACGGTCGATCGCCTGGCTCTTCGGCTACCGCCGCCTCACCGTCCGATATGAACGAAAGGGCTCGCACTTCCTCGCCTTCCTCGGCCTGGCCGCCGCCCTGACCTGCTACAAGAAGCTCGCGAAACTTGCCACGTGAGACACCCTCTAATCGTGTAGTTGTAGATGGTGGTCTCTTCGAGGTCATCGGCTTTCATGGCCAGCCATCGATCAAGCCACTCGTTCACAGTGATCTCGTTGGGCGGCACGAACGAGCCCTCGTTCCGCCGGTTAGTTATGTTCGCGTACTCAGCCTTCGCTTCCTTCAACGAATCGAAGGTGCGCCTCAACTGCTTACGCTTCCCGGTTTCAGGGTCGACCCCGACGTCGACAACAAACCGGTATCTGACCTTCCCCTTGGAGTTGGGAGGAAGTTTCTTGATGGGATCGGACAGAATTCTCACTCTCCCCGAATGCGCGGGAACATCTACACTGGGCCGCCTCCGCCAATAAGGGTCTAGGCGAATGGGCTACACCGTCCGCTACGGCTCCACCGCCAAGCACAGCCGAAGACGAACAGCACCAATGGTCCGGACGATCCCCGGTTTCGGTAACCGGGGATCGTCTGCTATGTATCGTCCTGTACTCCGGCGGCGGGATCCTGCCCTGGCCAGGAAGCCAGTCGGCAGGACCTGTGCGTAGGGTTGGCGCCGTCAGTGACGAGCGTTAGGAGTCCGTCGGCGGTAAGGCCGTCGAGGTTACGGGCGACGCGCTCGGAGGCACCGACGGCTCGGGCTATCTGACGGGTCGCCGCTCCTGGGTTGCCCCGCGACGTGCGCGAGGACCTCGCGGTCCCGGTGATAGCCGCGCTGCAGCAGATCTTCGCCGCACAGGCCGTCCGTGCAGATGCAGAGGCACAGTGCCGTGGACAGCGACGCATAGTCCTCCGTCTTTTGGCCGTCCACGCATTCATGGCGCCGAGCGCCAAGAGGGCAGGGGCAGTGAAGCGGGCAGATCGCAGAGCAAGTTTCGACAGAAGGGCCTCCTTGGGACAGAGCTCGGCCGCGAGGCCGAGGGGCGCGGGCTGCCGAAGCGGCCAGCCGTAAGCCGACTGCCCCAGAACCCCTCATCCCTTCGCTGACCTTGTGCTTTCCGGGACGTTGTACGTTGACATGGTCCCGGCGGAGGTTCCAGTCCCTTTGGGCTCTTTCTCGTCTGCCGTGGGCGAATGCCCTGCCGACGCCGCATGTGAGACGCCCGTCAGCTGGTCCCACCCGGACGGCAGAACGGCGGTCTCTTCGCTCTCTCGAGCCTTGGGGAGATTATTGCTGCCGAGGCCCCGCTTCTTATGCACAAGGGCACAAACCTGATAGAAGCGCAGCAAAGGGGCGACCCGTCATCTAGGCGGGGATCCATGACACAGCCGCGCGCACGATATCGAGGACCGTTCACAGATGCTTGCCCTCGAAGCAACGCCCGCCGAGATCGATGAGCTGGACCAATGCCAGCGCGACGCTCTTGATGCGTGCGTCATCGCAGCAATGACGTTGTGCACCCCCGAGGGGGGTGCGCGAGGTCGTGCGCGTCTCCTGATAGAGTGTCACGGCCGCTATACGCGGTCGTGGGGTACATTCGGGAAAGCAGCTTCGTTCCCTGCCTTCCTGAACCAGCTGCAGTCAGCACCTATTGGCACGTTGCTGCCGGGTCCTGGTTCGTGGTCAGAGATCTGGGACGTGCGTCTGCTGGAGGATGACGGCACTGCCACGGCCGCCCTGACGCGTCTGATTATGGAAGCGTCAGCTCAGGCCCACGAGGTGCCTGGGCTCTCGGCTGATCTGCGGCACCTTCACAGTGTGCTGCGAGCCCTGGGGAAACTGCCATCGGGGGCGCGGCTGTCTCGTATCGCGGCCGAGGCTGTGCAGCACGCCGTATTTCGTACTTTGCAGCAGGCCGGGTTCGCCGCCTACACCGAAGGCCGCAGGACCTTGGTGAACGAGCCCGTCCTTGGACGGCGTGCCCTGTCTCGCTATGCCCTTCTCACGGACCTGGGCGTGTATACGGGTATTTCCCCCGTCCGGCAGTTCGCTGGCCAGTGGGCGCCCTGTCCGCTGTGCAAGTGGACCATGCGGGCAACGCCACGAGGCCGCCACGACGCGGAGTTGGCCTGTGAGGACGAGCGCCATCGCCAACGGGGTGCGCGCTTCAAGATGGAGTCGGACGACGGACATTGGCGGCTCAAGCCACTGGGTGAGATCCGGGAGATCCCCGAACTCCGCCCTGTCGAAGGGTGGGTCGCTCTGTCGTACGGGCTGTGGCAGTGGATCACGATTCCCGGGTTGCTGGAGATTGACCTGGAGGCGCTCGCTGACGGGGCAGGCGCAGATGTTCGCCTGTGGCCGTTCGGCGACAGCTACGACCTCCACATCACGAAGAGCGGCCTCACCTGGCGCGTCGATGTCAAGACCTGGGCTGACCCCCAGGGCATCGCGGAGCAGATGCGCGCGGATCCGGAGGGCTGCTCGGGTCTGATCGTCGTCATCCCCGAGCACCTGCGCGGATACACCGCTGTGCTGTACCGGGTACTGGGCCCGTTCGGCGCGAGGGTGATCACGGATCTGGATCTCATCGCGGAGGTTCGCGCGGCATGAGCCGAACTCTTGCGGCGGCTCTCGCGCTGGCCGAGCACTACTTTCCGGCAAAGGATGACGAAGGCCGTGCAGTCGTCCGGCTGGAGGATGCCCACGTCCTGATGTCAGGGCAGTTGGCGCATGTGTGGCCCGAATGGGACTCACTGACGTACCCCGAGCAGCAGCGCATCGGGAGGCTAGTCGCTCAGAGGTCTCGCGGCGAGGCGGATCTGACGTCGGTACAACGCCGTGTGCGCAAGTGCTTCGACCAGCAGTGGGAAGATCCCGTCTTCCACCGCTACGCCGCAGGGGCCCGGGATGGCTGGCGCATGGTGGAGGTGTACCCGC
Organism: Streptomyces sp. NPDC001093; assembly: GCF_040298985.1. NCBI lineage: Bacteria > Bacillati > Actinomycetota > Actinomycetes > Kitasatosporales > Streptomycetaceae > Streptomyces > Streptomyces sp. NPDC001093. Next base: position 73,575 of record NZ_JBEPBF010000015.1, read on the forward strand.
GCCACGGCCAGGATCCGCTGGAGTCGGCGGACCGGCTGCTCGTGCCCACGGACCGGGAGGTCCAGATCCGCGTGGCCAGCGGTGGCGGCTGGGTCGCCACCAGCTCCCGCGGTCCGCTGCAGCTGGCCTTCGAGACCACCGCCATGCCCTACAACCCGCCCGTCATCACCACGGTCGACGCGACCGGCCCGATCCCCATCAACCCGAATGTACTGAGCTGGCTCACGCGCAAGACCGACGTCGGAATGGGTGGCGATCCGTTCCGGGAGCGACAGGTGGGGCTCCTGCTGAGCGGCACGATGGGGGGAGGGAAACTTCCGCAGTCCGCGGTGCTGATGGACCCCGGGCTGATGCGTCATCTGAGCGCACCGACGGGTGTGGGAAAGAATGTGTTCGCCCGCGCCCAGGCCAAGCAGCTGGCCCGGGACGGCTACACAGTCACCCTGCTGGTCAGCGACAACGCTGATGTCTTCGGCGAGGTGGCCACGCTGCGGCGGGAGCTGGCCGCCTTGAGCCTCGATGTGGCGGTGACGCCCTTGATCGCGCCGGGAAGTCGCCACGAGTTCACACTCCAGACCGCGCACAAGGCAGTCGACGAGCACACTGCCCTCTCCCAGATGCCGGCCGACCTCATGGAACGCCTGGCCGAGTCGGGCTATGGCTGCGCGGTTAGGGCGCAGTTGGAGGGGCGCGACGCCTTCGGTGACGGGCGGGAGCCGTGCAGCAGCCTGCGTCATACGGACCCCGACGGTCCCCAAGGCGCGGCCTTGTGCCCGTTCGTGAACCGGTGTGACAAGTTCTCCCATATCCGGGCTGCCTGCTCGGCCCAGATCATCGTGACGACGCATGCCTGTTTCCAGCGCGGCATGGTGAAGATCCCCGTCATCGTGGACGGCGAACTGCGTCGTCAGGTGAGCGTGCGCGAGACGCTGCTGCGTCTCTCCCACTTGGTAATCATTGATGAGGTCGACGCCTACCAGTCCCGTGGCTTCGAATCGTCGCAGAGCTTGGTGCTGGCGTCGGTCAGCGAACCGAACACCATGATGCGAAAGATCCGTGACAACCTGCACCGTGCCCCTGAACGGCTGCGACTGGAGGCGCGGGGACCGCTGACTCGGGCCGTCTTCCTCTCCGAGCAGCTCTTGGACCTGGCCAGCAGTGGCGAGGTGTGCACGGAGACATATCAGGCGCACGCGTTGGCCTCGGGGCAGGACCCGCGACGGATGCGGCAGGTGCTCCGCGACCGCCGGCGCTGGTATCAGCCGCATCATTGGGACCGCGAACTCCTCGAAGATCTCATCGGCGTAGAGGTCGATGACAGCGCCTCCATCGCGCAGATGGACCAGCTGCAGGCCCTTCTGCCACCTGTCGCTGCCCGTCCGGAAGACCGCGTTTCCGCTGATGTGCTGCCCGACCATCTGCGGCAGATCCCCAACGTGCTGGAGCGGATGCTCAGTATCGACAAAGGCGGTCAGTGGGAGCTCGACGAAACCAAGGAGTTGCTGCGCGAGGTCGTGGAGAAGGCCGTCACCAAGCTCGCCAAGCACCGCGAAGGCAAGAAGAGGGACACGGGTCAGCAGATCCACGAAGCATCACCGCCTCCCGAGCAGAAGAGCCGCAGCGAAAAGCGCCAAGAGCTGCCTGCCCCGGTCCTCGCCGCTGGAGTCTTCCACGCGGTGATGATGAAGGCATGGCTGAGCGCGTTGAACCACACTGTGTTCGATCTCGCCGACCGGGCCGGTGAACTGGCTGGTCACGGCATCGACGCCGCCTCCACGCTGGCCGATGCGGTCGGGCACCGCGACACCGGCAACATCGTTCCCTTCGGACCACTGGGACAGCAGATCAGCGGCTTCCGATTCGAGGGCCTGGACGACCCCACGGCAAAGCCCTGCCTACTCATGGAAGTGTTGCGCGGCGATCCGCACACCGAGACCGCCTATCTTGGCGACATCGTGTCGCTGGCCCTCGCCGGCCACCGCAGGGTCATCCTGGGCATGTCAGCAACCGGATATCTGCCCCGGGCAGCCCGGACGCACCTGCTGGCCGAGCCGCAGTGGACGATGCCCGACGCGCAGCAGGGCGGCCTCACCATCTTCCGCAGCACCCCCGTCGTCGACCAGCGCACCCTGGCGGTGGGCAGTACTCCCTACCGTGAACGCGCCCAACGCGTCGCCGCTCTGGCCAGCGGATACGCGGCTGCCCTGATCGCAGACCTAGCCCGCTTGGCCGCCGACCCGGCCACCGCACATCGTGCCCGGGCTCTGATCGCCGTCAACTCCTATCCACAGGCGCGCTGGTTCGCCGCCGCCTTGTACGAAGCCGCGCTGGCCTTGGGCTGCAAGCTGAAGATCTGCGTAGCCACCCCCGACAAGGAGAACCCCGACCTGCCGCCGGTGCCCGACGCGGTCAGCCTTGTCACCCGCGACCAGTTCTCGCAGCTCGCCGAACGCGGAGGGGAGGTCCTCATCTCACCGCTGCCGCGCACCGAACGAGGCCTGAACATCCTGACCACGGCGCCATCGGGCAAGCGGGAGTCGGCGATCACCCTGATCGGACTCGCCATTCGCCCGGTCATGCCCGTGGACGAACCGCCCGTCCTGGCCGCCAGCATCGCGTCCTGCGCTTGGCGTTCCACACCCCGTACAGGCTCTCCTGCAGCCCGCCTCGCCGCGATCCGCAAGACGGCCCGGCAGCGTCTGTGGGCCATCCTCGCGGCCCCCAAGCGGTTCACCGCCCTGCCCGACGATCTACGCAGTGAGCTGATCGCCACCCTGCTGGGGCAGTGCATCCAACTGGCCGGGCGGGGCAGACGGGGCCAGACCCACGTCGAACTGCACTTCATCGACGGTGCCTTCCATGACACCACCTGGGGCAGCGACCTGCCCACCCTGGTGCGCGACCTGTACACAAGCTACACCGCCACGGAACTAGCCGGCACCGGCCGCACCTACGGGTACACCGCCGAGGAGTTCCTCGACTACGCCCAGGCCCCCCATCTGCGCGCCGGCCTGCGGAACGGATACCCCGACCACTTCGGAGTTGCCGCATGAGCCCATGTCCCCCCGGCGACGAGACCCGCAAGCGCGCCGGCCTCCTGCAATACCGCACCGACGCCAACGTCCTGGGCACTGTCTATGCCTACCGTCCCGGCCCCACAGCCTTTGGGATCTGGTGCGACCTGTGCAGCGCCTACAAGGAGCGCTTCGGCGACAAGAGGAAGGACGTGCAGCCCCCGTACCGCTCCCTGGAGGCCATCCTGCGGGCCGTTCTCGGTGACTGGGCACGCTGGGATGTCAGCGACGGGCAGGCACAGCTGATCACCGGTGCAGAGATGACGGCCGAGGACCGTTATGACGTCTTCCTGTACTGGGGCGAGGCGATCTTCCCCGACGGGCACGGCAGGCAGCTCGCTCAGCAGTTGGCCGAGCTGGTCGCCCAAGCACTGCCGCTGCCCTACCCCGACCTCCCACGCCCAGTAGCCGGACGACGCACCCTGAGCTGGTGGCCCGGCGAACTCGCCCGCTGGCGCCTGGCCCAGGACCTGGCCCGCATCGACTGGAAGCTCGGCGCCAAGGATCCGGTCCGCTTCACGCTGTGCACTGACGGAACACTCGCTGCCATCGGCCACGAGCTGCCCAGTGCCCCCGATTCCCAGGGAAGAATCCGCCGCCTCCTGCCCCGCATCAAGATCGGCACGGCAGCCACAGGACACTCTTCGCGCCACGCAGTCACCATCAATGCAGTCGCCACGCTGCTGGCCAACCGGTGGTACGGCGTCGCCACAGTCCTGCTCTCCAACCCCGAGCAGCCGCTCGCGGTTGCCGCTCACACCGACGGCCTTGCGTGGCAGCGCCGCTTGAACGTGCCCGCTGTCGCCGCCAGCCGACGGCTCGCCGGCCTATCCCGGCTGAGCCGACGCGTCCCGCCCTTCCCCGAGACGCTGGACGAACAGGCCATCGCGCCCGATGCCGAGCTGGGCGCGGTGCGGGCCGTCGCCCCCAAGAGCGTCGTCACACCCGGCCTCGGGCGCGGCCACGGGATGGAGATGTTCCGCCGGATCGAGGAGCACATCGACGAACACTGTGAGCGCTACCGATCCCGCAGCCCGCTGTATGTCGAGGTGCCGGACCTCTCCGTGCCACCGGGCAAGACCGGCATCCGTATCAGCGGCCCGATCCTTCCCAAAGACCTGCCCGCCGCCATGGACGCTGCCCAGCTCGACACGGTCCTGGTCGTGGTGCTGTGGCACACGGATGAGGTTCGTGCCCGCCTCCAGCGCGAGATCGCCCGGCAGTGGAACCTCGATGTTGACTTCGTCGCACCGGACAACACCGTCGTGACCGAAGTGATCCCGGGCCGTGTGCACCTGCTGTTTCTGGAGGACAAGGCCGGGGCGCTCACGCACGGCCCCGCATCCTCAGCACACCGCCAGCAGCAGCTCGAGGCCCTCCTGGCTCCGCATCTCACGCCAGGACTGACGATCGCGGCCCTGTGCGAGACCCAATGGGACCCCGACCGCAAGTTCGCCACCCCGGAGGAGAAGGAACAGGCTGAGGCCGAAGACGGCAAGTGGCCTTCGAAAGCCGCGCTGGCCCGCATGGGCATCACATCGCAGTACATCAAGCAGGCCCCTGCCCCCGTCCCCACGCACAAGAAGAACGGCGAGCCCTGCTCCCCCAAGTACATCGAGAAGGCCACCGCGGCACGGGAGTCGGGCCTCGCCAACTCAACCGAGAACTCGCTGCGCGACATGCTCCGCGGCCTCGGCCTCGCCGACCACCGCCTCGGCGCTGCCTTCGGCCCGCTGCCGCTGCGCCCTTGGTGGCACATCGGTATCCACGTACGACGCCACAACCAGCCACGCCGGTACGGCCAGCGCAACACCAAGCCCGCCCCCATCACCATCACGCTCACCGCCATCCGCCCCACCGGCGGCACCAGCGAACCATGGACCATGTGGGCCTACTCACCTGTCACTTCCCAATGGGCCCCCTACCTCCACACCCGCCTGGCCGTGCACGCCACTGAACTCGGACTCGACGTCGCCAGCTTCGAAACCGTCGGCGACGAGAGCCACCAAGCATCCGCCGCGGCACAGATCACCGAGACCGCTCTGCTGGCAGCCCGAACTCAACTGCCTCTGCCTGGACCCATGGTGATCTACGTCAACGGCGACACCTCCGAGTACATCTGGGCCGGCCTTCGAGATGAGAACATCGGTCAGCAGCCCCCCAGCGACCTTCCACGACCAGCCTCGTGGCTGCCCGGGCACGGCCTTCCGCGGGCCCAGCGCCCCATGGCAGTGGTGCGCACGATCACCGACCTGGAACGCATCGGCCGCCCCACCGGCGCCTACCTCTACGGCAAGGACGGTCAATGGCGTCGCACCAGCACCACCAACAGTCCGTTCCAGCTTGCCTCGGACGACGGTGCAACTTACCTGCCCGACTTCCTCCTCATCAGCGTCCCGCGCACATATGCCGCTGGGCCCGGCGGCCGTTTCGGAGGTGAATACACCCGGCTAGACCTGCAGGCGAAGGCACGGCAAGGAAAGAACGGATACGCCCACACCGCAGTACGCCTCACCGTCATCGTCGCGGCAGAGACAGCCGATGCAGATCTCATCGGCAAAGTCGGGGTCGTACTCACCAACCAGGGCGTCAGTTGGGATGGTCGACAGACCGAGCCCACACCTCTTCGTCTGGCAAGGCAGATCGACAAAGACCACCCCTACTGGCGACGCAGCTGCGAGGAGACGGAGCTACAGACTCCAGAAAGCAATGCAACCGGCGACCACCTGTGAACAGCGAGTTTCGCGTGCGGCCGAAACTCTCCTCCCAGCAGCAAGTACGCCTTCAGCACGCCTAGTTCAGCGAACACGCCTCAAACTCGACGCATTTACCAGCTCAGTTCTGGTCCTGGGTTGTGTACGGCATTGTCAACTCGTGCTCCTCCAGGCTGCGCAGAACTGCCGTGCCATTTGAAATCTTATTGAGCAGGAACAGTTCCCGCGTGCGGCAATCCGAGCACAGGCTGACCATGGCCAATGGCCATAGATCGATCGGAACGCCTGGCGGGGTGCCGTCGACATATATCCTGTCCGGCCGCAGGGGGTGGTTGATCGGCCGGCTAAACGGCTCCCAGCTCGGGTGGCTCCCTCGTAGCCTCAGGCCCACAGCCTGGAAGGAGGAATCATCGAGGTATTCACAGCGCTCCACCCAAAACCAGTCGGTGCTCGACAGCCAGTTGACTGAGTTGAGCGCCGAGACCACATACGGTTCGAGCTTTTCGACGTCCTCGTCGAGTTCGTGACTCCTGCGTACTCCGTGAGCGTGGTGAGAATTATTACGGAGATCCTTGATGTCCTTCAGAAGTGATAGCGTGACGCCGTGTTCGCGGAGCGCGACAAGTTCCGGCAGCTGAGGCGTTGGGACCTCATCCATGAATCTCTTAATGAGCGTGGTCCAGGTGCCAAAGGTCGCCCCTTGACCGAAAGTTTTACGTAGAGAGCTGGTGAAGCTCCCGTGGTGCGCAATGAGTTCATGCAATGCAAGGACGCCCAGAGTGCGTGCCGTTCCTTCACCAAGCTTGAGCAGTCCGTCCTTCCTCTCGGCCGGGTGAGTGCTCACGCGGTAACGCCGCGCGAGAGCGGCTACGTGAAATGGATAGCTCGCCTCCGCACGCCACACGGGGTCATCGAAAGGGCGCACCAATTGTCCCGCGAGGCGCGCTTCGCGGGCGATGAACCGGATGGACTGACGGATCTCCGCAACGCGTGTCTCGGGGCCGGCGAAGACGTTCGGCAGGATGCCGTCCGTCGCCATTCGCAGCGCATGACGGCCCTCCTGCACCTCTGTCAGCAGATCCTCGACCTCCGGGGCTGCGACCAACTCCACTGGTACGGGCGTGTCGAGCAGCTCTCGGGCTTGCGGGTAAGCCGCGTTGCTCTTGCGGGAGTTTAGCCATTCGCATAGTCCACGGCCGCTCCCCGGGGTGGGGTGCAGCACGAACAGCCGAGTGACTGCGTCACCGAACCCTGAAGGCAGAAGGCGCCAGTTACCAGAGCGCCCGACCAAGTCGCCGCCCGTGCATGGTGTCAGTTCGGAGTCATCCAGTTCCGCATCTGGCAGTTCCAAGACCGAGTCGACACTGTGCAGGTAGGAGGCCGTGAGGTGCTTGGGCGGGATGGGCTCTACCTCGCCGCGTCGCGGACGTCGCAGCTTGACACGCTCTGTCTCCAGCTGTGCGAAGGCACGCAGCGGCCCGAACTCCCCGTCAAGCTCCGCGACGTAGAAGAGCGAAGTCCGGATAGCGCACCCGAGCCGGGTCTTCGCATGGTCGAGCCAGGCATCTGGAGCGTGGGGCAGCACCTCTTTGCGGAAGTATTCATCAGGATCGTCCCGCAACGGCACGACGACCAGGTCACGCAACTCCGGATCAGGTTCCGTCACACCCCGGCGATGCTGCACTTCTCCTTGGTCATCGCGCACCCCGATCGCGTTTCGGACGCTCCTTTCGAAGGCGGCACCTCGCGGCCAGGTGTGGCCGACGGTCGCGACCGCGTGCCGTAGTGCCGAGAAGGCGTCTGAGCTGGTGGTCCAAGACGTTCCGACGAGCCCACGCAGCGCGCCAACCAGCTTCTCGGGCTGGTCCCCTCGTTGGATCAGCCGCAGGGAGGAGAGCTGCTGCAAGCCGTCGGTGGTGAGCTCGAAGCGCAAGCGCAGCGGGCGCTCGATGACAATCTGCCGGTACAGCAGGTCCTCGTTCCGCACGACACTCACCTGGTCGCGGGGAGACCCGCCGACCGGAGCCGACAGCGCCTCTTCGTAGAGCCGGACGATCTTGTTAAGTTGATCGGGGCCGAGGTACTTCCGCTTGCTGCCCGATGGCTGCCGCGTCTTCTGCCAGTGGTCCTGCGCCTTGACCAGGGCCACCCTGCCCCTGTGCGCCAACTTCTTGCGATTACTCAGGACCCATAGGTACGTACTGACCCCGGTGTTGTAGAAGAGTTGGTCAGGCAAGGCGACGATGCCCTCGAGCCAGTCATTCTCGACAATCCATCGCCGGACGTCGGACTCACCCAGGCCAGTGGCTCCCCCCTGCATGGGAGAGCCACTGAAGAGGACCACGACACGACTGCCACCATCACCGGAAGCGTCCACCGGCTTCATCTTCGCCAGCATGTGCTGAAGGAAGAGCAGCGATCCGTCGCTGACACGCGGCAGTCCCGCACCGAACCGTCCTGCATTGCCCAGCTCATGCTCGGCGCGGACCTGTTGCTCAGCGTGCTTCCAGCTGAGGCCGAACGGAGGGTGCGCCAACAGGTAGTCGAAGCGCTGGTCCCTGAAGAGGTCCTCCCGCAGGACGTTCCCGAACAGGATCTGTCCCGGATCGCGTCCGCTCATCAGCATGTTGGAGCCAGCGACAGCCCAGGTCTCGGCGTTGATCTCCTGGCCGTACAGGGACACGTGCGCCGAGGGGTTGGCGGTCTCGATGCGCTCGGCAACCTCCTCGAGCAGTCCGCCCGTCCCGCAGGCCGGGTCGTGGACCGTGCGGAGCACGCCGGAAAGCGTGAGCTCATGCTGATCGGGCTGCAGCAGCAGTGCAGACATCAGCCGGCCGACGTCACGGGGGGTGACGTGCTCATCGGCGCCAGCCCCTCCTGCCTGGTCGACAGAGCGCCGTACGAGGTCCTCGAACACAAACCCCATGTCGCCGGCAGAGAGGGGTGCCCCCAGGTCCATGGAAAGGAACCGGCTGACGACGGCGTACAGCAGCCCAGCGTGGTGCAGCCGTTCGACGGTGCGGTCGAACTCGAAGCGCTGGAACACGTCCCTGACGTTCTCGGAGTAACCGCGCACGTACTCGCGCAGCAACGCCACCAAGTTGCTCGGGTCGGCGACGACAGCATTCAAGGCGTAGCGACTGGTGTTGAAGAAGGGATGGCCAGAGGCGCGGCGCAGCGCAACGTCCCGGAATGAGTCCGAATATGCACCCTTATCGGCCAATTTGGCCGAGGTGTCCAGCACCTCCTGGCGAGTGGGTTCGAGCAGGCAATCCAAGCGCCGCAGCACGGTGAACGGCAACACAACGCCGCCATACTCTGATGTCTTGAAGTCCCCGCGAAGAAGATCCGTGAGCGACCAGATATGCCTGGAAAGTTGGGTCCCTGAATCGCTCATGGCATTCCCCCTCCGGCCACCCGGCCCCTCCTGCGCTCAAGGCCGATCTTCACACAGCCAGTTGGATCTTACGCAGAGGGCATCACTGCAACGGCCCACTCCTGCCAATCGGTCATTGCCGCTCCCCCGGCGGCAGTCGGCGCCACATGGGCTCGACCTGGCATGACCGCGTCAGGAATTGCTGCGACACGAAGGTATAACGTCACGGGCACGGCGATGTGATCGCCCACCCGACACCCACCGCTTCATCCGTACACGCAATCGACTCGGCGCTGCTGCGGCTTGAATTGCTATGGCCCACCTGGCCGAATTCGTTCGCCGTGCACTGTGCCCCGTTCCATAGCCACCAGGTCTGCGTGGCAGGGCCTCTGTCGTGCCACGCTCAGGCCGCTCTTGGTGTCAGTGTCACCCTTTACGAGTTGGTGCGTGATAGCGGGTGAGGCGTGTTTGGCCTGGTCGTGGCCTGTGCTCAGGTGTTGTTGGTGCGGTCGGAGACGAGGCCGGCGATGGCGCGGTAGGTGTCGGGCAGGCGGTCGCGTCGATGGGTCCAGCGCATCAGTTGCTTCCAGCGTTTGTCGTCGGCGAGGGCGTGTTCGACGGTGATGCGGTCGGAGGAGTGCCCGTGACGGTCGCGTTCCCACTGTTCGACTCTGCCGGGCAATGCTCCGGGCCGGGGTTTTCTGGGCGGTGTGATCGCTTGCCCGCGGTGGTCGCGGCTCAGGCCCAGGTAGCCGTCGTCCAAGAGGACCTCGACATCGGGAAAGTGCTGGAAGCAGACGGCGATGCCTTCGTTGCGGGCGGCCGTGGCGTCGTGCATACGTCCAGGCCGCAGGGCATCGGTCCATAACGTGCGGCCCCGCCAGTCGGCGATCACGGTGGCCTTCATCGTGTTCTGCTTCTTCTTGCCCGAGACGAACGCACGGCGACCGCCGCGGTTGGCCGGCGGCCTGCGGACCTGGATCTCGGTGGCGTCCAGCCGCAGCTCGACGCCTTCGGCCTGGGCGTAGGCGAACACGTCCGTCAGCGTCCGCAGTCGCAGGCCGGGACGGTCGGGGACCGCGCACCCCCGCTCGGCCAGGAGCGTACGTATCTCTGCGATCGCACGGGTGATGGTGGAGCGGTCGACGTCGAACAGCAGCCCCAGCACCGAATGCGGCAGGTCGTGCCGCAGATGGATCAGCGTGGCCACCAGCCGGTCGACGAACACCAGCTGGTGGCGGGCGCCAGCACCCGCGGCCCGCTTCCGGACTCCTCCTCGTGCAGCATGGCGTCGGCCCTCGAGTCCGGCCTGCCACGGCACCGCCAACTCCTCAACCAAGCAGGCGAGATGCCGTCGAGAGATCCCAGTGAACAGCCGATGCGCCAGCACCGCCCGATTAACCATGATCGCCACAACCAGATCATGCCACCTGCCTGGCACGACACCTCACCCGCTATCACGCACCAACTCGTAAGTGACTTCAGAGGGGCTCCCTTGACCCAGGACCCCAGCAGATCCCGGTGCAGGGCCACAATGTCGTGCCGCAGCGCCAGCCCCTGCGCGGCCTTCGTGAACGTACGGCAGGTGGTGACGAACAGAGCAACGTCCGCGCCGTGCTCGAGGCGGGCCGTGCCGACGAACTTCTGCATGTCCTGCGAGGAGACGCTGCGCTCGGGCGCGTACTTCTTACATTGGACGACCAACTTACGTCCGTCCGAAAGGTGCCCGACGACGTCGGCTCCCAGGTCGCCGCTCCTGCCGCTGACCACAACCTTCGTGCAGCCGTCCCGGCGACACAGCTCAGCGACGTAAGCCTCAAAGTCCTGCCAGGACAAGCCGTCCACCTCCGTCATCGATAGTTCTCGCGCCTTCGCCTCCTCCTGCGCCCGCCACTTTCGGTCCTGGCCTACCGCGTCTTGGTGCGCGCGCCACAGCCTCCAGCCGACCCCGGCCACCACCGTCGCGGCGAGCACGGCCACCAGGACCGGCCACACCGCCGTCCAGTTCCCCGCCAGCCACACCGCGGCGACCACCGCCGCGACGATGCCCCATCCTGAAGCTCTTCCTCGGGCACTGGAGCCCCTACGGCCCCACCTACTGACGCCCGCTCCGTCAAACGTCCGGCCCGCCGAAAGACGGCGGCACCGCGCCTGCCACCGTAATCAGCGGCGCCGGGAACGTGACGTGCGAGCCGATCCGACTGGCCCACCCCGTACCTCGCGTCTTGGTAGCGTCAGGGGCGCATATCGTGTCAGGGGGGTTGGGGGAAGAGCATGGGCAATCCGATGAAGCCGCAGCTAGTCTTCGTGCACGGCATCGGCGGCCCCCGAGATCCGAACGCGGAGTTGACCGCCTGGAAGCGCGCCCTGGCGGAGGGCTTCCGCGCCGCCGGAGGGTCGTCGGACATCTCGGCACTGACCATGGACTGGGCGGCGGACAGTCAATTCGCATACTACGGCGATCTGTTCACCGACGGGCAGGCACAGAGCGGCGACGGCGAGGAGCTGGACGAGGAAGAGGCAACCCTCGCGCTAGGCATCCTGGCGGACTTCCTGGACCAGGAGGCCGCCCGGCCTGAGAACAAGGACAATCTCTCTCTGGCACGAGTCCGGGCACAGATTCGGCCTGATGGAGAAGCCCAAGGAGTCGGCGCCGCAGTCGGGCACCTGTGGGCGGTGTGCACGGCGGTTGCGCGTGTACCGGGGATCACCCCCATCGCACGATGGACCTCGGCTCGGGAAGTCCTCGGCGCCATCTCCCAGCCTGCTCGCTACCTGCGTCGCAAGGACGAGGACGAGGACGGCCACACCCTCGACCGGCGGATCCGCGACCGGGTGCTGGCGTGCCTCGATCCGAACCGCCCGGCTGTGGTGATCGGCCACTCCCTCGGCAGCGTGGTCGCCCTGGAAGCCCTAGGCGAACACAATGGTCCCGTGCCTCTGTTCATCACCATCGGCTCGCCGATCGCGACACCAGCGTTCGTCTGGCCCAGGCTACGTCCTCAGCCCCCGACCACGCCCGAATGTGTGTACCGGTGGCTGGACTTCTGGGACGGGGACGACGTGGTCGTGCCCCGCGCCCGGCTCGCCGACGCCATGCTGCCCAACGCCCGTGGCGTTCGGCCCACCCCCGGGCGGTTCGACTCTCGCCTGCTGTGGGCGCACTCAGCGACGACCTACCTCGCCCGCCATGAGATCGCTGAGCCTGTACGGGAGGCAGTGGTCACCGTCCGCCCCGCGGCTTCATGACAGCCGTGCCACGGCATGTACTCGTCGTCGCCACCCAGTGCGAGGCAATGGAACAGGAGCTCAGCCGCCTGGTGGAGGCCGCAGAGGAGCTCCACCACGTACTGACCGATCCGTCGTTAGGAGGCTGTAAGCCTTCCCGGCCCGGTGTGCCAGCCCGTGCCTGCGGATCGCTCCGCTACGGCAGCGCATCGGCTGGCGACGCCCACGGGGGCGGCGCTGCCGCCCTACGCTCCGGCAAGGCGGCCTGTCAGGACATCGTCACGGCAGTGGAACAGGCCATCCGCGACGCCGCGGAGGTCGGCGCGGTCTTGGTGCTGGGATTCCTCGGCCATGGACAGAGCCCCAAGGCCAGTCCGAGGCTCCATTACATGGCGAGCGACAGCAAGCCCGGCGAACTGCTCGGCTCGATCGACATCGGCGCCCTGCTGATACGGGCAGCGGACCACCCCGGCATCGGCGGGGTCATCGGCCTCGTCGACACTTGTCACGCCGGCGCCGCCGTACCCGAATCCAGTGATCTGAAGGGGGGCTTCTCCATGGGCGCGACCAGGCTGTCAGTGCTCATGGCCTCGGCGGCCCATCAGAAGGCGTACGACCTGGACTTCAGTCGCACGCTCACTCGGCTCATCCGCCAAGGACTGCCGGGCAGGGGTCCGACCCTGCGTGCAGCCACCTTGAAACTCGCCCTAGGCGAAAGCCTGTTGAGGCAGAACACCAGCGTCCTCGATCTGGACGGCTCCCCGGACGCCACCGAAGAACTCTGGATCACCGTCAACGCCCGACGGCCGGACCGGCCGGGCGGACGCGCGGGTCGGACCGGCCCGCTCGGCGAGCACGACCTCTCCGAGGCCCTGGCCGCCGAACTGCCCGGCCACCCTCACCCGCCCGGCGGCTGGACGCGTACGGCCCTCGAAGAACTGCACGACACAGCCGCCGGCCCCGTCGGGGCCCTCTGGGTGGAGGACGTGGCTGGGGCGCTCATCAGGGCCGCCGACACGGTGACGGCCGTGGAGGACTGGGCGGAGGGTGAGCTGACCCTCACCGGTCTCCGGAAGGCGCTGCGCGAGCTGAGCCGTCTTCGTCCGCCCGGCGCCGGGCCAGAGGACGAGGGATCCGCGCCGCCTGACGGGCTGAGCACTTCGGAGTTGCTGCGCTACCTCGTCGAGTACGCCGTCCTCCGGCTCACCCGCGTTGGCAGCGGGGCCAACCCTCTCGCCCGCGCGGTGGCGGCCGTCGGCATCCACTGCGGACTGGACACCTCCGATCCGAAGATCCAGGCGTGGGCGCGGCGCACTGGATGCGCGGCCGAACTCCGACAGGCGCACGAGGCGTACGACCGCACATCCCGGGACCGGGCCCTACGGCTGGTCGTCAGCCTCCAGGCGGCCCAGGTCGACTGGCCGGACTCGCTGTTGGCCTGGCTGCTCGACGGGGCGGACTGCCTGGAGCGGACCGAGTGGGCCTGTGACCCCACCCGGGCGGGGGTGGAGCAACGGCTGGCGGAGATCGTCCTGTGGGCCGACGCGCGGGTCGCCGAGCGGGCCCCGGTGCGCCACATCGACATCGCCGCTCCAGCTCCACTGCTGGCCACCTGGCAACCGGAGACGGTACGTGTCGGCCCCTACCGGCTGGGGGCTCGGCGGACCGTCGTGCTGCGCTGGGCCAGACGACTGGCCGTCCCGAGCCACCTGACCGGCATGAACGAGTTCGCCAGACGCCAACTCGAGGAACTAGACGAGACCTTCAACGGCCCGGGCGCACCCATCGACTGGTTGGGCGCCACGGCAACACAGGTGCTCGACGCCCTGCGGGAACGTCTCTCGACTGGGATCTACCGGCGGGCCATCGGCCTCGACCACCGTCCGTCGCACCTCGGCGAGGTGCTGGAGGCCGTGCTGCCGTACTCCCCCATCGTGCTGTGGCCGCGCGGGGAACAGGGCATCGCCGACGACGAGCGGCGCTGCCTCGACGAGCACTGGGATCGGCTGCCTGACCGGTTCACCGAGGCGTACGCGCATCACTGGCAGCAGGAGTATGCAGACGCCGTCGCAGACCCGCTACTCGACCGGCTGGCCCGGCTCAGCGCGGCCTGGCACGACCCCGGTTGGCTCGACTTCTGCCAGCGGACCTCGCAGCACCACCAGCAGCACACCCCGACCACCCCGTGGAGCGCCTGATGTCCTGGAACACGTACTACCGCGGCACCGGTGAACCGCGCTACGTGCCCCTCCCCGCCCCCCCGCCGTGGCGCGCCTTCCCGCGCCAACCGGTCCCCGGCAGCTTCCAGCCCCCGGAAGGGCTGACCGACGCCGTCAACGCCGCCCTCTACCTGCACCGCCCGCTGCTCCTCACCGGGTCCGCCGGCACGGGCAAGTCCACCGTCATCGAACAGGTTTCCGCCGAGCTCGGCCTGGGCCAGGTGCTGCGCTGGCACATCACCTCCCGCAGCACACTGCCCGACGCCCTGTGCCGCTACGACGCCCTCGGCCACATCCAGGCGCTACGCCTGCAACACCCCAACGCCCCGTCCCGCACCGAGGGCCGGGTTCACAAGCTGGCCCGGCGCCGGGGCAGCGGATCCGGGACCGACATCGCGCCGTTCCTGAAGCTCGGCCCGCTCGGCACGGCGCTGCTGCCTGCCGACCGGCCCCGCGCCCTGCTCATCGACGAAATCGACAAGAGTGACCTCGACCTGCCGAGCGACCTGCTCGACGTGCTGGAGAGCGGCACGTACGAGATCCCCGAGCTGGTCCGCCACCCCAGGCTCAGGGTGGCTGTCTCGGAGTGGGACGGATCGCGGACCCACGTCGTGGAGCGGGGCCGGGTGCAGTGCACCCTCTTCCCATTCATCGTGATGACCAGCAACGGCGAACGGGACTTCCCCGCTCCCTTCCTGCGACGGTGTATTCGCTACACCATGCCGGCACCCACACCAGAAATGCTCCACCGCGCGCTCGAGGCCCACCTCGGGCTGCCGATCGCCGCGCACGGCCCGGCAGCGGACCTCGTCACAGAGTTCGTCGAGCGGATCGCGAGGGGTGAATCCCTGGCCGTCGACCAGCTCCTCAACGCAGTACGGCTCGTCACCGACCCTCATGCCCCGAAGGCGGGCGCGCAGCGGGACCGGCTGCTGGAACTGCTCATGCGCGAGCTCGCCGGTGCCTGAGCGGCCGGAGTCCGTGCTGCGTGTCCTGGCGGAGGCGCTGGGGGCCGACACCGACGCCACCTCAATCGCCGACGCCCTGTGGCTGGCGGCGGCTGCGGGGAGCAACCGGTTTGGGCCAACGGACAAGGCACGGGCACCAGTCCCAGCCGCAGACCCGGCCGGCGCGCACCAGGACACCGGGCACGAGCAGGAAGAGGCATCGGCGCCGACGGCACGGCACCCGAAGCCGGACGCGGCGGACCCTGATGCGGCGGACGCGACCTCGCTGGTCCTATACGAACGCCTCCCCGGTGCACGGTCGGCCCCCGGCACCCCGGTGACGGTCGCCCCGGGACGCTCTCTGCCTCAGTCGATGGCCCTCGGCCGCGCACTACGTCCCTTCAAACGCCGCTACCAACACGGCTCACGGCAGGACTTGGACCTCGACGCGACCCTTCGAGACTACGGCCGCAGCGGCGAGCTGGTCCCGGTGTTCGGGCCCACCCCCGAGCCATGGTTCGACGTCCTGCTCGTCGTCGACACTGCCCCGTCCATGGAGCTGTGGAAGAGGACCGTCGGCGAGTTCACCTCGCTGCTGGCAGGTTCGGGCGTCTTCCGGCAGGTGCACACCTGGCGGCTGGCGGCGGGACCACAGCTCACCGACCACCAAGGACGCCCGGCCGCCCCCGGACGTGCGCTCTCCTCCGACGTGCGGCGGCTGATCCTCGTGGTCTCCGACTGTTCCTCGGCCGACTGGCGGGACGCAGGAGTGTGGCAGCTCCTCCGGCGATGGGGCGCAGCCACGCCCACTGTCCTTCTGAACCCGCTGCCGAGCCGCCTCTGGCACCAGACCGCCCTCGATCTGCCCGCCGTACGAGTCACCCAGCGCGGGCCCGGCCTGCGCAACACTGAGCTCGACTACCGGGCACCGCTGTTGCCGCGCACGCAGGAAGGCCCCGGCGCCGAGTGGCTGGCCCTGCCAACCCTCGCATTCACACCGCACTCCATCGGCCGCTGGGCACGGGTCTTCATGCGCGGGGCGCCCCACGGGTGCGACGCCGTTCTCGTCCCTCGGTCCGGCAGGCTCGCCTCGCCCTTCGCGGCACCCGCCGCACCCGCCGGCCGCTCCGGTCCCACCGAGTCCTTCCTACACACCGCCTCACCATCAGCCGTACGACTGGCGATGCTCTGCAGTCCGTTCAGCCGGCTTAGCCTGGACCTCGTACAGCTCCTCCGCCAGGAACTCGTCCCCGAGGCCACCACGGGCGACCTCGCCGAACTCCTGACCAGCTCCCTGGTCACCCTCGCCACGCCGACGGGCGGCGAGCCGTCGGTCATCACCTTCGACCCCGCAGCCCGCGACCGGCTGGCCGCCGACCTCGGGCGCAGGGACGCCCTGCACACCCTGGACACCCTGAGCCGTTACGTAGCGCGCCGTCGGCCTGCCGCCGGCCCGGGCATCGAGGCGACTGCCGTTCCCGACGGGGAACCGCTCCCCGAGGACCTGGCACCCTTTGCCCGTGCCTCGGCCGAGCTCCTCCGGCTGCTGCGGACCGGCACAGTGGTCCCCCTACCGCCGGAGTCCCAGCCGCCGGCGCCAGCGCCACCGGCAGCCCTGCTGCGGGAGGAACCCCGACTGCCGGTTTCGCACCGCAGCGCGGCCCTGCTGTTCGACGCCGAACCATCGAGGCATGCCCCGGCGGGTCCGCGTACGCCCAGGGCAGCGGTACACCTACGAGACCTCCTGATGTCGGACGTCGGTTGGAGGCTGCCGGAGGACCGGTGCACGGCGCTGCCCACCCCTGGCAAACTCCAGCGCGTGGTGAGACTCATCGAAGAGCGCTGCCGATCCGCGGACGACAGCCTCGTGTTGTACGTCGGCGGACATGGTCGACCGGTGGATCTGGAGCCGGTGGGACGGACCCTCGGAGCCTCGGGCCCCGTCTACGCCGTGGTGCTCCTCGACCAGGGTGACGGGCGCCAGGGTGCGGAGCTGCTGATGTCCTCATGGCAGGCGGAAGTCGCCAAGCGAGCGCTCATGCCGGGGTTCCGCCAGCCGACCCTCGAGGTGGCGTTCACGGACGGGCCGGTCAAGAGCGGAGTCGCCGAGGCGCTGCTGCGGACCGCCCGAGAAGGGGTTCCGGATGGACCCCCATACCTGGATCTGCACACGGTCATCTCGGAGTCCCGGCGGTACGGGGACCAGTCTCTGGTTCTGTTGCAGTCTCTGGGGTCCTCCAAACGCGTATGGGTGCGCAACGTGTGCTACGTGCAGCCTGCGCCATCGGCCCTCGGTGCGGAGATCGCCACCGTGTACGCCGAGCTGTGGGAGAGACTCCGCGATCACCTTCCGCAGCACGGCAATAAGTCACACGAAAACGCGGTCGAGTCGCTGCTGCGAGCATTGCTTTTCTTTGCCGCGGAATGGGCGCACAAGAACCTGGTTGTGCGAACGCTCTCGGAACTGGCCAAGAACGTACATGAGTCACTGCAAGGGCAGGGCATCGAGATCCAACACGAACGTGCGGTGGGCGGCCGGGTCAGAAACCTGGTCTGGGATATCGGCGACGCCTACCTCAACGTGACGGTCTCTCGAAGGAGTCGCCGTCAGCGGGCACCAGGGCGACCCCAGAGGCTGTTCGACTCGCCCGTCGCTTTCTGTCTGATCCTCGAGCCGGAGCGAGAGCTGAGAGGCGTGCCACTGTCCCGTCGGGCGTCCGTGCGGGAGGCAGACGGCGGCCCGGGAGCCGATGCGGGCTGCGAGGTAATTCTTACGGTGCCAGGCGCGCCAGCGGAGTCCTCGTTCCCCCCGCAAACCGGTGCTGAGCCGTTGATGACGACGTCCGATCTGGAGGCAGAATTCCATAGGGATACCCTCCCGCGTGCAGTCGAGGTCGCCTGCGAGAACCTCCGTGACGTACCACTCGGCGAGGGGCAAAGGGCCGCCTTCGGAACAGAAGTCGAGCAACTGACCATCGCGCTGGCTGCTCCCGCTCTCGACCAGATCGACTGGCGACCCAGCGGTGCTTATGAGACCGGCCTGGCGGGCGGCAAGGTGTTCGTCGCCGCCCGTCTCGTCCTCGAAGGAGCTCTAGAGCGGACGGCTTTGCCCTTGGCTGACTCGAACGTGGAGGTCGTGGACGACGCCTGGGGCGAAGATACTGTGTGGGTCAGCGTCGAGCGGGACGCCGTGCTGGTCTTCGAGGCCGAGCGGGACCTAGTAACAAGCGACGTTGACCTGGAGTTCTCTACAGCCGAATTTCGCCAGCCATCCGGTCTCCCGTCCGCAGACTAGGCACCCCGACCGTGCTCTGGCATGCAACTGCCGTGCGCTGGAGGAATAGGGCTGGTCACGGTCCGCTCCTGGACACTCGGAACGGTGCGGAATCGGCCGCGTTCTCGGAGCCGAGTATGCGCCCGGCTCATAGGCACGATGGGGCCCTGGACTCCTTGTAGGGTATCCCCCAGCATGGGCTCCCGAGCGGCCTGTCCGCCGTGGTGGCGCAATAGCTGAGCAAGCCGAAGAAACAGCGATAGGCGCGCGATAACACAGGTTTAGGAGTCCTGCGCAACCATAGAGGTGGCTCGACCCATCCCCCGATCCCTGAAACCACCATCCCTGCACCTGCGGGGTGGCTCGGCCCAGTCAGTTTGCTTGGTGTCCCACTGGTAGCAGTCCCCACTGACCGCGCACCGTCGGGACGGCCTGAACCGCACAAGACCCTTTCGCCTACCTGTCGATAATGGGACGATCGGGCAACGAGGAGTTCTTGGCGCGGAATCGGACCAGAGGAGATTGCGGAGCCGCTTCGTCGTTCGAGTCGCCAGGCGGGAGCAGGGCGAAGGCAAGGGAGACCTGGGACGGGTCGACCGGTGCGCCGGGCAGGTACGCGGTGTGTTGGTAGGCGTCACCCGCCTCCAGGACCGGGTAGAGCAATGCGATCCCCCTGCGATCCGGAAGGCTCGCACGAAGAGCCCGGGCGGCCAGGCGATGTGCGGGGCCGCTGATGGCGCCGAAGAGCGGCCCCCTACGCCGACTGCGGACGAAGAGGGAGAGCTCTGGGGATCCCAGCACAGATCCGGCCCGGCGCTGCGGCGGGGCTAGCTGAGGGGCGAGGATCAGCCAATCCTCGATGCTTGCCCCCGTCGTGCTTGCTTTCTGCAGATAGGCGAGGTGCGGTGCAAAATTGTCAGGGGTCAGCCACTCCAGCCTGCTGAGCACCTCAAGGAGCTGCGTGTGTCCGATGACAGTCGTGTACGCGGAGAAGGAGGTCTCCTGCCGACTGCCGTCGGCCGGCACGGAGACGGGGATCAGGGGGCTCTGGAACGCGTCAAGGATCGCACGCCACCGCTCCGTGTTTCGGCGCTTCGCGCCGATCTCCAGAGGGTAGCCCGACGGTTCGATCCACCTCCCCGGTGACCGGACCTCCACGAGTTCGGCGTTGTACATCTTGGTGGGACTCGTCGGCTTGAGCCAGGGCAGGTACTGGGCCACCAGTGGCGGGAGTTGAGCCGGAGTGATCATCGGCTTGCCGTCCACCAGGTGTGCGTAGTCGGCGAGTTGAGACCGAAACTCCTCCTCATCGCGGCACATCGCTGCGAACGCCTCGTAGAGATCGATCTCCTTGTTCCCAGTAGCTTCACCGCGACTGATGTAGAGCCGGACCAGGTCGGCATAGCCTTCGCGGAAGCCGAACCAGCGGCCCATCTGCATCAGGGTGTCCGCCTGTGAGGCGGCACGGCGGTAGTAGCTGATGGTGAGGCCCTCGACGGTGAAGCCTCGGGCGAGCTTGGCGCCCCCGACTAGGATCTTCCATACGGGGCGCTGGTCGAAGTCCACGCTGGCGCGCTCGATATCCCTGTCACCGTTGACAATGATCACAGGCTTCTCTGAGCCGTCGGCGATGCGGGCACGCGCGGCATCGATATGCGGGATCAGCTCGTCGAACGAGACAGGGCGTGCGAGGTCTTCGGCCCGGTGGGCGGATACGGGGGCAAAGTCCAGGTCGTAGAGCGCCCTCAGCCGATGAAGAGCCTCGGCCTCGAGTGGGCCAGGGACGTACCAGAGCTTAAGGAGACGATCCATGAGCTCGCGGTGGTCGGCGATGCGCACGGACTCGTGCACCAGCATAGTGTGGTGACGATAAGTGATACTTCTCGGGTCGAGGGCTTCGCGGTACAGCTTGATGGCGCCCGACAGGACAAAGGCATCGAGGGCCTGTTGCAGAGAGGAGTCGTCGCCCGGTTCAGCTTCGTGGATGGCGCGGACATGGGCCATCTCCTGGGAGTTGGCGACCGTTCGCTCCTCAGGAGGAACGGCAGAGTCCACGTCGTGGAAGTCACGCGCCCCCATGTACCCAGCCGGGCGGGGCAACGAGAGCACGAAGTCCTTTGGGAAGACGTCCTCCGCATCGTGCGGATCAATGAGGACATTGGCGAACGGCGTAGCCGTATACGCAACGTACTGGGCTCGGGGAAGCAGGCCAAGCAGTTCGGAGAGGAGTCCGTTGATGGCGCTGCGCTCACGGCCTTCGCGTTGATGCCCAGGGTGCAGCGTATTGACCGATCCGTGGTCGGATTCGTCGTCCACGATCAGTGCCGGAATCTCCTGCAACTGGGCACCGAGTCTGCGCAAGTCCCTGATAACCGAGCCGAGCACGGCCTTGTTCTTCTTGACCACCATGAGCCGGGCAGCCGTGCGATGCAGGTTGGCCGGGTGGTACAGCGGCAGCGTGGGGTCATGCTTCTCGAACTCGAGCGCGATGATCCCTTGTTGCAGGGACTGATAGTCGCTGTTCAGGGTCGTGAGTCGGAGAACGTCGAACGCTCCGCGGAGGGATGGAAGCCCGCCGTGAGTCAAGAACTCTCCCGCCCTCCACTCCGGGTCCAAGGTGTACTCGCAGTCCTCTTCGGGGGCT
This sequence comes from Streptomyces sp. NPDC001093, assembly GCF_040298985.1. NCBI lineage: Bacteria > Bacillati > Actinomycetota > Actinomycetes > Kitasatosporales > Streptomycetaceae > Streptomyces > Streptomyces sp. NPDC001093. The sequence goes on from NZ_JBEPBF010000015.1 coordinate 95,051, forward strand.
CCGCGCAGAATGTTCTCGCGACCGACCAACTCCTTATCGATCCGCCGTTGTGTCTGGGCGCGGAGGATGTTGAGAGAGCCGCTGAGGATGATGACCAATCGGTAGCCGGCATCGACGGCCTTGGCGACGACCCCAGTAATGCTGGCGGTCTTCCCGGACTGGACGTAACCGATGACCAAACCCTTGGACTGGTAGGCGGCAGCATCAGTAGGGTCGGCGAGACGCGCGACCACTTGGGCAGCGCTCTCTCCCACGGTGGCCACGGCCTCGGCGGTCCATCCCTTGATTTGCGCCAGATAGCGCTGGTAGGCGGGCCAGTACCAGGGGCGGCCGGGCGGGTGAGTAGGCGCGTACCACGGGGTGAACTCGCTACTGATGATGATCGGTCCTTCAGCGAAGGAGATCGGGATCAGCTCTGTGAGCACTCTGCGGGTCGCGGGCTCCAGTGCGAGGCGCTCATACACCGCGATGCGGCGCTCGGCAGTACGGGGTGGGGTGGATGTCCAAGCAGGCCGTTCCGCGTGGTCCCATTCGGTGAGGCTTCGTCGCCACAGAGCCAGGAGCGGAGCAGCGGTTTCGCCTGACGCCAGGTGACTGCGGAAAGTGGACTGGCTCGCGTCCAGAGCACCGGCACCCGATACAGACGGATGGTCCTCGGACCAGTATTCGAGGGCGCGTGCGAGCGGACGGGGGCCGTTGGCGTGCATGGCTCCCAGCGCCAGGGAATGCACCTCGAGCGCAACGTCATCGACAGCGGCGTCGCCGCCGACCTGTAACGGTACGAGTTCGTCGAGCGCGTCGCGGTGCAGTTGATCCAGCCCCAGACGCCGATAGCTGGCCACGCGGCGCTCGGGGGTGCACGGTCCGGTGTCCGTCCAAGTCAAGGCCGGGGCGCGATCGTATTGGTTCAGCGCAGTGCGCCAGCGGCGATGGGTGTCGTGTGAGATGGAGGTGACGGCATCGCGTGCACCTGCCGCGCGTAGCGCGGCATACCGCTCCAGTTCGCCGAGGAGGTCATCGGAGGTGTCGGCCAGCGGTCCGGTGGAAAGGCGCAGCTGAGTCTTCAGTCTGTGGATCTCTGTTTGGGCCCGATCCAAGGCGCCCATCGTGGCCAAGTACTGGCGGGCCGCCGTCTCGTACTGCACTTTCTGATTGAGCATGCGCGCCGTCAATGTCCGGATGCTGCTCTCTCCGTGCTCCGCCTTCTCCTCAGCCCGCTGGCTGTGGAGGTTCCGCAAAGTGGTGGCGTCTTCCGCGGTAAGACGAGTGCCGGCCAGCTCGATGGTCTTCTCGATGAACTCTTTGGACGGAATGCGGTTCCCGCTCAGATATCGGCTCACCACCGACACACTCAGGTGATGTCGCCTGGCGTATTCCCTCAGGGTGATCTGCATGACCTCGAACGCACCACGTAGGGCTTTGGCCAGGGCTTGATGGAGTTCAGGCAGCTCCTTGTTCAACTCGCGCAGGTTTCCGCCTGCCCAGTGTTCTGACGGCACCAGACAGTCCTACCGGTTGTTGGGCTGACTCGTGGCTGTTGCCAGAGATTTGGCAACAGACCTGGCCTGTTGCGCTGTGATCCGGCAACGCGTTGCCACGGGTGCACCAGAGTCCCGTGCGAAACGGTCGGGGCTCGGCCATGCCCGTGGCCCTGACCCGATGTGCGCGTCACGCACGTGAGGAAGGCGAACGATGCGAAAGCGTCCAAGGAAGACGAAGATCTCCCCCCGGAATTCCCGACGTGCACGTCGGATGATCCGCCGGGCCTGGCTGCTATTCGGCCGGTTCGTGCTCCGCGGTGCGGCGACCGCATTGGGCGCCACGCTGACAGCCTGGCTCACCTGGTGGGTACGGAGTCGTTGACTGGGGCTTCACCACATGGGCCGAGGCAGATCGCGTCCCATGAAGTGGTGTAGCCGGGCAGGGTTCCGGAACGCGCGGGTGTCTGCTCGGGGCGTGCATCCGCTGGCGTTGCGTGCTCCCTGAACAAGGGCAGGCCACCGCGCAAGTCTCCCTGGTGAACGGGCAGTTCGACCAGAGGAGCACGCGATGGCCTTGTCTCAGTCTGAGCTGATGCGGCTGCTCGAGTCACTACGTAGGGCCGATGGAGTTGAAGCAATCAGGGTGGTGTGCGAGCGCATCCTGCAGGAGCTGATCGAGGCCGAGGCCACGGAGATGATCGGTGCCGCGCCGCGTGAGCACTCCGAGACGCGCACGACCTGGCGCAATGGACACCGGGAGAGGCTGCTGACCACGCAGGCCGGTGACCTGGACCTGAAGATCCCGAAGGTGCGGAGCGGGTCGTTCTTCCCGTCGTTGCTGGAACGCCGGCGGCGGATCGACCGCGCGTTGTTCGCCGTGGTGATGGAGGCATACGTGCACGGTGTCTCGACCCGCTCGGTCGACGACCTGGTCAAAGCACTCGGTGCGGACAGCGGGATCTCCAAGTCCGAGGTCTCCCGCATCTGTGGTGAGCTGGATGCGGAACTGACCGCGTTCAAGGAGCGGCCGCTGGACCACACCGTCTTCCCCTACGTCTTCCTGGACGCCACCTACTGCAAGGTCAGGGTCAACCACCGGATCGCATCGCAGGCCGTGGTCATCGCCACCGGGATCTCCGCCACAGGGCACCGCGAGATCCTCGGGCTGATGGTCGGCGACAGTGAGTCGAAGCCGTTCTGGACGAAGTTCCTGCGCTCGCTGCGGGCCCGCGGCCTGGAGAACGTCCAGCTGGTCATCTCCGACAGCCACAGCGGTCTGGTGGCCGCGATCCGCACCGTTTTCCTCGGCGCGGCCTGGCAAAGGTGCCGGGTTCACTTCGTCCGGGACGTGTTTTCGGTGATCGAGAGGGGCTCCGGGGAGATGGTCGCCGCGACCATCCGCACTATCTTCGCGCAGACCACCGGCGAGCAGGTGCGCACCCAGCTGAACGTGGTCGCCGACATGCTCGGACGGCAGTTCCCGCAGGTCAAGACGATGCTGCTGGATGCGGCAACCGACATCACCGCGTTCGCCGACTTCCCGCCGGCGCACTGGAAGAAGATCTGGTCGACCAACCCGCTGGAGCGGCTGAACAGGGAGATCAAACGACGGGCCGACGTCGTCCAGGTCTTTCCCAACCCCGCCGCCTTGGACCGGCTCGCCGCCGCGGTCCTGGCCGAACTCCACGACGAGTGGCAGGTCTTCGACCGCCGCTACCTCTCCGAAGCCTCCATGGCCGAGCTCTTCACCACCAAGCCAACCGAACCCGAACCACAGATCACCCCACAACCGGAACCGAAACAGCTGCCGTGACTACACCACCCCGCGGGACATGACCCCGAGGCAGGCGACTTCATGGAGCGCGATCTACTCTCAGCGCGCCACCACCCAACTGCATGCGTACCTGGCATCTTCGACGAAGCCGGGCACCGTGCGTGGAAGGCGTTACATTCCGTCACTCGCGATCAGGACTTTACTTGCCTGCCGCCTGCCGCCTGCCACATGAGCCAATGGGTCATGTCCCCCTCACGTCACAAAGCCCCGCCAGGTGGATGCGGCGGGGCTCCGCCATCCCAACGGCTGCCCCCGAATGCAGGAACCCCCGTCGCCACCTGGCCGACGGAGGTTCCTCAGCTGTCACGTTCCTGTCACCAACACCATCGACGCACCTGGACCCCAAAGGCCCCACCTGCATGAACAGCAGCGATATAGACCACGTGGACGCCAGAAGACGGTTCCGACTACCTGTGCCGAGTCGTGCCGAGCGACGGTCCCAGGACGAGGACCGGGGCGCCTTCTGGCCCGTCGAAGCTGTATTCCAGGGGTTGAGGCGTCGTCGTACTCACGCGCCCACGTTCCCACATCGCAGGGATGGCCCCGGGCGGGGGGCCGGGGGCCGGACCAGACCCGTCGAGGGCCCTCCCGGGGAGCGCGGCGGCCTCCCGAACCATGGTGCGCCGCCCCCGCGTCTCCCTCGGCGCGCGTACGGACCGCCGGTCGTCCGCGGTCTGCGGTGCGGGACCGGGTCAGGGGCCTGATCCACCCGGCACGTCCGCCGGCGTGTCACGGCCGGCGCGCTCCGCGCGGCGCCCGCGCAGCACCTCCAGCGCCACCGGGACCAAGGAGACGACGACAACCGCGGCCGCCGCGGGCACGAGGTAGGCGTCCGGACGACGTACGGAGTCGCCCAGCCAGTACCCGCCGAGGACGAGCGACTGAGGCCAGGCCAGGCCGCCGATCACCTGCCAGAGGAACCGGCCCAGCACCACCGCCCTCGCGTAGCCGTAGCGGGCCGGCAGCAGTTCCGCACGGTCCGCGCCCGCGCGGAGGCGTCGGTTGCCGATCCGGGCGAGAGCGGCACGGCCTGCCCGCCGTCCGGTCCAGAACCCGGCCTGCGCACCGGCGACGGTGCCCACCGCGGCGCAGGCAGGGACCGGCAGCAACGGCAGGTGCGGCCCGCTGCGGGCGGTGGAGGAGCAGAGCAGCCCGGACTGGCTCCTACTTCTACATCATGTAGTAGCTCAGAGGCGTGCCCGCCCGGCCCACTCCCGAGCCGGGACACGACGACGGAGACCGTGGCCCTCGCCCCGGACAGGACGCGCGGGTGAACCAGTCGACCTGAACGCCCGGGGCGCGGCCGGGAGAGCAATAACCTGAAGACCATCACCCCCGGCGCGCCCCGGCCCGGAACACATGACAAACGGGCCCGCCGTTCCGCGGAAGGAACGAGATCCGCATGAGTACACCACCGCTCCCCGGGGTGCTCGGTGACATCGCGCCGATCCTGGACCACTGGGGCTACTGGGCCGTGGGCGGCCTGATCTTCGTGGAGGACTTCGGCGTCCCTTCGCCGGGCGAGACGGTCCTCATCGCCGCATCGGTGTACGCGGGGGCCGGGCAGCTCAACATCGCCGCCGTCATCACCATCGGCGTCGTCGCCGCCGTCCTCGGCGACAACGTCGGCTACCTCATCGGCCGCACCGGAGGACACACGCTGGTACAGCGCTACGGCAAGTACGTCTTCCTCCCGCCCGAACGCTACGAGAAGGCCGAGGCGTTCTTCACCCGCCACGGCGGGAAGGTCGTCACCGTCGCGCGCTTCTTCGAGGGGCTGCGGCAGCTCAACGGCATCATCGCCGGCACCGCCGAGATGCCCTGGCCCCGCTTCTTCGCCTTCAACGCGCTCGGGGCGGTGCTGTGGGTCGGGCTGTGGGCGGGCGTCGGTTACGCCGCCGGCAACCACATCACCACCATCTACACCGAAGTCAACCGCTACTCGACCTATCTGCTCATCGCCCTGGGCGTGCTGGTTCTCGCGCTCGTGGCCCGCAGGGTGCTGCGCCGCCGCCGCGCGGCGGACTGAGCATCCCTTCCGAGGAAAGGTGAATCTTGCGCGTCATCGAGATGAACACTCCTCGCTCAGCCCATCAAGTTCTACAAGAAGTAGTAGTTTCCGGACTGGCCGGGGCCGCCGCGAGCGTCGCCCGGAGCCCACCCCTGCATTCCGAGCCAAAGGGCATCCATGTCCGTCCTGACCTACCCCGAAGCAGTGGGCGTCGGCCTGCTGCAAGGCGTCACCGAGCTGTTCCCCGTCTCGAGCCTCGGGCACAGCATCCTGATACCCGCACTGCTCGGCGGGCACTGGAAGCACGACCTGGACGTCTCCGCCGACGGCTCGCTGTATCTCAACGAGCTGGTCGGCCTCCACCTGGCCACCGCGCTGGCGCTGGTGGTCTTCTTCTGGCGCGACTGGGTCCGGGTGATCCGGGGCCTGGTCACGTCGATCACCCAACGTCGCATCCAGACCGTGGACCAGCGTCTCGCCTGGCTGATCATCTCGGCCTGCATCCCGGTGGGCGTCGCCGGCGTCGCGCTCGACAAGATCTTCCGCACGACGCTCGGGCGCCCCATCCCCACCGCGATCTTCCTGGCTCTCAACGGCATCGTCCTCTTCGTCACCGAACAGCTGCGGCGCGGTGGCAGCGGCCGCCGGCGGGCGGAGGACGCCGTCACACCGGACGAGGAGCACCTGAGCCCCGACGAGCTGTCGGACCGGCGGATCACGCGGATGACCATCCGCCAGGCCGTGACGATCGGCGCGGCCCAGATCCTCGCCCTCCTCCCCGGCATCAGCCGCTCCGGCTCCACCATCAGCGCGGGCATCTTCAAGGGCCTGAACCATGAGGACTCCGCCCGTTTCGCGTTCCTGCTCGCCACCCCCGTGATCGGCGGAGCAGCGCTGCTGAAGCTGCCTCCGCTCCTCGGTTCCCAGGGCAACGGCCTGCGCGGTCCGCTGCTGGCGGGCGGCATCGCCGCCTTCGTCGCGGCCTATCTCGCGACCCGTTATCTGGTCCGCTACTTCGAGAACCGCACCCTCGTCCCGTTCGCCGTCTACTGCACCCTGGCCGGGCTCGGCAGCCTCGCCTACTTCACCATCGGCTGACAGTGCGTGGCGCCAACCACGGGGTTTGGCGTTCCCACACCCATCTTCTACATTGAGTAGAACTTCGACGGCGGCGTGCGTGCCGCCGTCTCCTGAGTGCGCCGCGCGCTCCTGCACCCAAGAGAACCGCCGTACCCCGTGACGGCGCGCGGCAGGAAAGGACCCCCGGGTGTTCCTGGCCCTCAATCCGCTGGATGCCACCTCGCTGCTGACCACGTTCGGCACCGCCGGCATCTTCCTCGTGCTGTTCGCCGAGACGGGCCTGCTCGTCGGGTTCTTCCTGCCCGGCGACTCGCTGCTGTTCACGGCCGGTCTGCTGTGCACGACCACCAAGAACGGGGTGCACTTCTCCCTGCCTGCCGTGCTGGCCGCCGCCGTGGCCGGGGCACTGCTCGGCGCCCAGGTCGGTCACCTGCTCGGCCGCCGCGCCGGCCGGGCGTTCGTGGCCCGCGCCCGCAACCGGCACCTGGCGAACGGCGTGACCCGGGCGGAGGAGCTGCTTGCCCGGTACGGTCACGGCAGAGCGATCGTGCTGGCCCGGTTCATCCCCGTGGTACGGACGGTGCTCAACCCGCTCGCCGGGATCGTGGGCGTACCCACCCGTACGTTCGCGCTGTGGCAGATCACCGGCGGGCTGGCGTGGGCGGCGGGCCTCGTGCTGGGCGGCTACGCCCTCGGCTCGAGCATCCCGAACGTCGACCACTACCTGCTGCCCCTGGTCGGGCTGATCGTCGTCGTCTCCCTGCTGCCGCTGGTCCTGGAACTCCTGCGCTCCCGCCGCACCGGCAAGGACACGACGAAGCCGACCCGTAGGCACGCCGCGTGAGGATCACGCTCCTGACCCTTCGGCCGGCGTCCGCCGGGACTCCGCCGACTTGGGCGCTTCCGGCCACTCCCGCGGAGGGAGGCACCCCGGACGCCTTCCGCGTTCACCCACTGGTACGTCGGTGAAGGTGACGGCTGCTACATTCCCCAGCGTGTCGAGCACAGAGACGGTGAGCCGCTGCTCGCAGACGGCATCGCGCGGGTGGTCGCGCTGACGGAGCAGGCCAAGGGCCAGGTCGTGACGTCGAAGGCCAGGTTCACCCTCGCCGCGCCGGAAGAGGAGGAGCAGTCGCTGGAGCGGCTGCGCCGCCGGCACCGGGACCTGACGGCACGCGACGTGCTCGGGGCCCCGGAGGCGCCGGTGGCCGGTGAGCGCCCGGGTCAGTGCGTGGCCGCCCGCGAGGACCTCGCCGAGCGCGTCTTCGCCGCCCTGCGCCAGGCACCGGAGCCGGAACAGTGAGCACGGCCGCCACGACGCAGGCGGCACCGGCCCGGCAGATGTGGCCGCTGTACGCCGCCGGCTTCACCACCGCCTTCGGTGCGCACGGGATTGCCGCCAACCTCGGCGGCCATGCCCGGGGCGCGGTCACCTCACTGCTCGTCCTCGGCGGCCTGCTCGCCCTGTACGACGGTGCCGAGGTGATCCTCAAGCCGGTCTTCGGCAGCCTCGCCGACCGCATCGGCGCGCGCCCGGTACTGCTCGGCGGACTCGTCGCGTTCGCCGCCGCGTCCGCCCTGTACGTCGTCGCCGGCAGCCCCGGCTGGCTGTGGGCCGCCCGCCTCGGCCAGGGTGCCGCGGCCTCCGCCTTCTCCCCGTCGGCCTCGGCCCTGGTCGCGCGGCTCAACCCGGCGGCCAGGCACGGGCGGGCGTTCGGGAGCTACGGCTTCTACAAGTCGATCGGATACACCCTCGGCCCACTGCTGGGCGGCGTCCTGGTGTGGGCCGGTGGCCTGCGGCTGCTCTTCGCCGTCCTCGCCGTACTCGGTGCGGCGGTCGCCGGGTGGGCCGCGCTCGCCGTCCCCGCCGTACCGCCGCTGCCCAAGGCCCGGCAGACGGTCCTCGACCTCGCCCGGCGGCTGGCCGAGCCGGCGTTCCTCGCCCCGACGGCCGCACTCGCCGCGGCGACGGCCGCCCTGTCGGTCGGGGTGGGCTTCCTTCCGGTGTCCGGGCGGGCGGCCGGTCTGGGCACGGTGGCCACGGGTGCCGCCGTGTCCGTGCTGGCCGCCTGTGCCGCCGTCGTGCAGCCGAAGGCGGGACGGGCACTGGACCACGGGCGGCTCACGACCCGTACGGGCGTCACGGCGGGGCTGCTGCTCACCGCCGCCGGAATGGGCTGCGCCATGCTGCCGGGCCTGACCGGCATCCTCGCCGGCGCCACCCTGATCGGCGCCGGAACCGGTCTGATCACCCCGCTCGGCTTCGCCGCCCTCGCCGCGAGCACCCCCGCCGAACGGCTCGGGCAGACCATGGGCGCCGCCGAACTCGGCCGCGAACTCGGCGACGCGGGCGGCCCGTTGCTCGTCGCGACGGTCGCCTCCCTCACCACCCTCACCCACGGCTACGCCGCCCTCGGCCTCCTCCTCGCCCTCGGTCCGGCCCTCACCGTGCTGCGAGGGCGCCTCACGGGAAGGTGATCGGCGACCCCTCCCGCTCTGCCCGGCCGTTCGCCGGGTGGGACGGACGCTGCCCGGAGGGGACTGCGCCGGGCAGGCCCGGGACGCCGTGCTCGCGCAGAGGTCCGATCTGCCGGCCGTGCTCCTGGCAGACGTCGAGGATGCGGGGCAGTGCCCGCAGGGTGGTGCGCCAGGAGCCGGTGGCGGAGGTGCAGTCGGAGTCGTGCAGCAGGATGGTGCCTCCGCCGCGCAGGTCGCGCAGGACGGTGTCCTCGACGGATCGGGGTGTGGCCCGCTTGCGCCAGTCCTCGCCCCAGCAGGTCCACAGCACCGGAGTCAGCCCGAGGCGGCGGCAGGCCAGATGGGCGGTGGTGGTCATCACCCCGTACGGGGGCCGGAAGAGCTCCGGTGTCCGGCCGGTGACGTCGGCCACCGCGTCGCGGGCGCGGGCCAGGTCGTCGTAGGTGGCACGGGGACCACGCACCAGCAGCGGACGGTGGTGCCAGCCGTGGACGGCGATCTCGTGCCCGGCGGCCGTCATCTCCCTCGCCAGCCCGGGCGAACGGACCAGCATCGAACCGAGCACGAAGAACGTGGCACGGATCCCTCGCGCGTCGAGGAGCCGGAGGAAGTGCGGGGTGGACAGGTGGTCGGGGCCGTCGTCGAAGGTGAGGGCGATGTGATCCGGTCGGCCCTGCCCGGACAGCCGCGGCATGACCGTGTTGCGCAGCGGGCCGAAGGTCGAGACCACGGGGGCCGCCTGGAGAACGGCGAGTGCGGGCAGCGCCGTGGCCGAGGCGAGCGCGGCGGCACGGGCGAGACGAGCCGGGGTCATCACCAGTCCCCGTCCAGGTAGTGGGTGACGGCGGGGAGGCGCGCGGGGGCTTCGGTGCAGGCGATCGTCGCCGCGATGCCCAGCGAAAGGGTGGCCGCCGCACCGGCGACAGCCAGGCTCGGCCGCCGTCTCGCCGGACGGCGGCTCGTCACGGGCTGTGCGCCCGCAGCGGGTTGAGGTCCGGTTCCGGCGGCGATGGCGGGTACCGGGCCGGGAGCGGAGCGGTGCAGTTCGAGTCCTGCCGCGCGCTGGGCACGGCCACGCGGACCGTGGAGGAGTTCGGCGAGCACCGGGCCGAGGTCCGCCGGTTCGCGGATCCAGGCCGCGAGGCCCGCCTCGTCCAGGGCGGCGGCGTTGGTCCGGCCGTGGCCGGGGATGCAGCGGTAGCTGAGCACCGGCAGGCCGGCGGCGAACGCCTCCAGCGACGTCAGCCCGCCGGCGTTCTGGACCAGCACGTCGCAGGCGTGCATCAGGCCGGGCATGTCCTCCACCCAGCCGAAGGCATGCTCGATGCCGTCTCCTCGCAGCGCGTCGGCGAGGGCCTGGTTGCGTCCGCACACCACCACCGGCACCGCCACCCCCGTCTCCCGGATCTCGGCGGCGGCCCGCCGCACGGGGCCGACGCCCCACGAGCCCGCGACCAGCAAGGCCAGCGGCTCCTGCCCGGGCAGGCCGAACCGGTCACGCGCCGCCCGCCGTTGCTCGTCGGTTGCGGGGGCGAACCGCGGACCGGTGACGGGGCCGACGACGGTCACGGCGGCCGCGCCCTGGGCGTGGGCCTGGGCCGCGGGCACCGCGTGCACGGCGAGGTGGGCGTCGATACCGGGGGCCACCCACAGGGCGTGCACGGAGAAGTCGGTCAGGTAGGTGAAGGCCGGCACCCTCAGCAGACCGCGCCGCCGCAGCGTGCCGAGGACCTGGCTGGCACCGGGGTACGTCGAGACGACCGCGCACGTGTCAGGCTCGAGCGCTCGCAGAGTGGGCTGCTCGGCGCCGCGGAACAGCGCCCGCCACAGCGCGCCCGGGCGCGACGCGTGCTCGGTCGCCGCGTACAGGCGCTGATAGCCCGCCGGTGCCCAGGTCAGCATGCGGTGGTAGACGTCGCAGATCAGCCTGCCGGTGCGCGCGGGGAGCAGGTCGAGGAAGTCGTACCGGTCCACCAGGAAGCCGTGCGCGGCCAGCCGGTCGGCCAGCCCGGCCGCCGCGCCGTCGTGTCCCGCACCGACGCTCGCGGAGATGATCGCGATCCGCCGAGGGCCTGAGGCCGGCAGAGCTGAGGCGGACACCGAGGGCGCCGTCGTCGGCATCAGGTCGTCGCGTTGAGCCACGGGGGTTCAGCCTCCTGACGGGATGGACGCACGGCCGGAGATGCCCGGGCCCGACGGTGCCGTGCGCAGGACGGGGCCATGCCTCTTTCACGGCCGAGCGGGGCCACTCGGTCTCGGCAGGCGCCGTGAGGCAGAAGCTACTACACGATGTAGAACTTGGGGAGCGGTGAACGAAACCTGCTGTCGTTGACCCCGCAGCGCGCATCGCCACCGACATCAAGGCATACAGAGCCAGGGTGAACAGGTAGGCGACGTATCCGAACTGCCGGCGCACTCTGGCCGAACACAGCGCGACGCCGGCGAGGAGCGCGGCGACCGAGGCGAGCACGGCAAGGATCCGCACCCCACCCAGAAAGTTACTACATGATGTAGAAGTACAATGGACCGTCGACGAAAACAGGAAGGAGGGGGTTCACCGATGGCGCCGCGGGTATCGCGTGTACGGCCGGCAGCTCACCCTTCCTGCGACAGACCGGCGCCGCGCCGGTGACCGGGCAGGCCTCGGCGGAAACCGGGCGGCCCGCCGGAACCCGGACCCTCCGTCCGCCGTCCCGGGGCACGACGGCTCGCCTGTGCCGCGGGGCCGTCGCCGCCCTCCTGGTCGTGACCCCGGCCGCCTATCTGGCGATCTCGGCCGACCAGAGCCACAACGTGGCCGCCGCGCGCAAGCTGCGGGCCGAGCGGGCGGGGCTCGTCCGCGACACGCCCTCCACCGTGCAGCGCGACGTCTACCAGGTGCCGATCCCGGCCGGAGCGAGCGATGTCACCTTCTTCGAGGCCAACGCCTGGGAGAAGGACTCGCTGTATGTGCAGTTCACCACCACCCCCGCCGGACTGGCCGGCTTCCTGGCCCGGCTCGGCACCAACCGCGCACACCTCCGGGACGGTCTGGTCACGGACGTCGTCCCGACCCGCCTGCGCAGCCAGGTCGGCTGGCGCTTCCCGCCAGGCCACCACTGGGCGAGCACGGCACTGAACCCACGGGGCCTGCGCCCCGCCCACCAGGTCACGGTGAACCTCGACGACCCGCGCAGACCCGTGGTGTTCACCGTCTCCACCATCCGCTTCGCCCACCACGACGGCACGGCACGGCCTTCCACTCCCCGCCCCGCCCCGTAGCCGACGGTCCCGGCACTCCGCCACCGAACCGGTGGGCAGGACCACAGCCACGTTTCTACAACATGTAGTAGATTAGCCGGACGGCCACCACTGATTCACCGCGATGTCATCAGCATGCCATCGCGGGCGTGGGGATCACGGCGGCGCAGGGCCGTTCCGCGTCGCCTCGTGCTGACAGGGAAGGACCTGCCCATGATCGCGGCCGCCACCGCGCAACTGGCCTTCGACGGATCCGGCATCGACGGTTCGTTGTTCACCTCCGTCACGGACTTCGCCCGCGACACCAAGTGGCTGAACACCCCCTTGGAGCTGTGGACCAACCTCGGTCTCGGCGTCTTCGCGGTGCTCATGGTCATGGGCTGGTGGAGCGCGCGCCGCCGCGGCGCACGGGAGATGGCGGTCGCACTGGCCGCACCGGTCGCCGTCCTGGTCGCCTTCGCCGCCGCCGAGGTGGTCAAGAAGATCGTGGGCGAGGTGCGGCCCTGCCGGTCGATGCCCCACGCCTACATCGTCGACACCTGCCCCGCGCCCTCCGACTACGCCTTCCCCAGCGGTCACAGCACCGTCGCCGCCGCGACCGTGGCCGCCCTGTTCCTGCTCGACCGCCGCCTGAGCGCCATCGCGGCCGTGTTCGCCGTGGTGGAGGGCTTCACCCGGGTCTACGTCGGCGCCCACTACCCCCACGACGTCCTCGGCTCCGTGCTCCTCGCCCTCCCGGTCGCCTACCTCACCAGCCTGGCAGTGCGCCGGTGGGCCACCCCGCTGGTCGCATCCCTGAGCACCGGCGCCCTGCGCCCGCTGCTGACCGCCGAACCAGCGACCGCCCTGCAGCACGCCCGGTAGACCCTGCGGGGACGCGCCTGCCGGTAGCGCGTCGCAACCGACACCGCCGTAGGCCGGTTCTCACGGCACCCGGCAGCGCGCCGCCGAGGCGCGCTGCCCCGTCCGCCCGGTCGGGTCCGCAGTCCGTCCTCTGCTGCGCTCATGGGAGCGGGTACGGGCCCTGATCTGAGGCCGCCCGGGCAGGGGAGAGCAGGGCCCCGGCGCCGCATGCCCTGCAGGCGAACGCCGCCGGGACCGGACCATCGCCGACGGCCAGGTCCCCGCCCGTCGGCCCACGGCGGTGATCGCCGGAATCGCCGGCGCGGTCACCCGGCACCGCGCGCACCAGCAGCGGCAGATGCATCGGCACCGGCCGGAACACGCCTCACCCTCGGGTCAGACAGAGGAGTCGCCGTGCAGCAGCTGTTCCAGCAACTGCTCGTCCTCCGCCGACAGTTCCGATACGAACCGGGCCAGCACCGCCGCACGGTCCCCGCCCTCGTCCAGCAGCGTGTGCATCCCCGCCGCCGCATGCCCGGCCTGGTCGTCCACGGGCGCGTACACGTAGCTGCGCCCCTCCCGGTGCCGGGTCACCAGTCCCTTGTCGCACAGCCGCGTCAGAATCGTCAGCAGCGTCGTGTACGCGGCATCGGGCACCTGCTCCTGGACCACCGTGGCCGACACCGGGCCACCGGCCGCCCACAGGGCTGCCAGCACCGTGCCCTCCAGTTCGCCCCGCGCACGCCGCCGGGCCTCCCCCCGGCCGTCCTTGCCGCCCGTCACCTGGCACCTCCCTCACTGTCCGGCCAGGCTGTCCACGATCATCCAAGCTACTACGAGACGTAGAAAAACGGCCATCTTGATCACGGGGCTGTCTCATCTCCGGTGTCGACGTGGCGGTGCTACCGGGCCTCCTCCCTCTGGGACTCCTCCTGGTGGGACAGCTCGACGTCGAAGCCGGTGACGCCGCTGCCGTCCAGGCGCACCGACGCGGCGACCGGGGCGTAGCCGCTGGCGATGACGGTGTAGTCGCCGCCGTCCAGGTCGGTGAACCCGTAGGCGCCGTCGGAGCCCGTGATCATGGTGCCGACCACGTTCCCCGCCGAGTCCAGCAGGGTGACCTTGGCGTCGTCGAGCGGCCGGCCGGTGGCGGCGCTGACGACACCGTGGAGCCGGGCGCCGGGTTCGAGCCGGATCTCGCAGGCCTGCGTGCCTCCCGGGGTGACCTCGACCGGGAGGGCGGCCGGGCGGTGTCCGGTCGCGTTCACGACGAGCGTGTAGCTGCCGGGGACCAGATCGGCGAGGAGGAAGCCACCGTCGGCGGCCGAGGCGCCGGAGGACACGACCTCGCCGCGCACATCGGTGGCGACCAGCAGGGCTCCCGGCAGCGGGTGTCCCTCGACGGCGTCCCGGACCGTTCCGGTCAGGGCGACGGTGCCACTCAGCGCGAGATCGCAGGTGACCGGCTCCTCGCCGACGAGCACCGTGACGGCCTGCGGCTGCCGGGCACCGGCGGCGCCGATCAGCACATAGGTGCCGGGGCCGGTGACGGACATCGTGTAGGCCCCGTCCGCGCCGCTGACGGCGCGGCCGAGCTGCCGTCCGTTCACGTCGATCAAGGTGACCACGGCCTGCGGCACCGGCGCGCCCGCGCCGTCCAGCACGCGGCCCTGGACGCCGTACGACGGGGCGCCGGGAACGGGTTCGAACCGATCGGCCGGCCCGGCGACGGGCTGCGTCCCGGCGGGCGGCGTCCCGAGGAGCTGCCTCCCCGCGGGGACGGCCTCGGCAGGGGTGGTCCCAGCGGCGGTGCGCTCTGCGGCGGCGGACCCCACGTCCGTGGTAGCGGCGGGCCCTGCGGTCGTGGTCGCGGCCGGTTCCGGGGCGGGGCCGGCGTTCTCCTCTGCGGCCTGTGCCTCCAGCCCGGAGACCTTGCGCAGCGGTACCTCCTTGGTCCACACCGCGACCAGGAAGCTCAGGACCATCACGGCCGCCGCGATGAGGAACACGAGCTGCATCGAGTCGGTGAAGCCGACCTTGAACGGCTCGGCCAGGCGCGGGTCGAGGCGCTGGATGAACGAGGAGTCGTCGAGCACGCCCGAGCCGCTTCCGCCGCCCGCTCCGGGGTGCTTGAACATCTCGAGCACGGGCGCGTTCGCGGGGTTGTGCCGTACGGCCGGGTCGTGCAGCGCCGCCCGGAACGCGGGCGTCGCGTACGCCGCCCGGAAGGCCGAGCCGATCTTGTCGCCAACCGTGCTGAACAGCACGGACAGGAAGACCGCGGTGCCGGCGGTGCCGCCCATCTGCCGGAAGAAGGTGGCCGACGCGGTCGCCACGCCCATGTCCTTGGGCTCCACGGCGTTCTGCACGGCCAGGGTCAGGATCTGCATGCATCCGCTCAGGCCGATGCCGAACAGCGCCATGTAGGCCATGGTCTCCGGCAGCGGGCTGTCCCACTGCACCCGGTAGTGGAAAAGCAGGGTGGCGGCGATGAGCAGCAGGGTGCCGATGACGGGGAAGATCTTGTACTTGCCGGTCTTCTGGATGATGCGTCCGACCACGATGGTGCCGGCGATCATGCCGAGCATCAGCGGCAGCATCATCAGGCCCGACTTGGTGGGGCTGACGCCCTTCACGATCTGCAGGTACAGCGGGATCATCATCATCCCGCCGAACATGCCCATGCCGATGAGCACGGACAGCAGGCTCATCTTGCTGAACACCGCGCTGCGGAACAGCCGCATCGGGATCAGGGCCTCCTCGCCCATCGCCCGTTCGACGAGGACCCACACCACCAGGCCGACCGCGCCGACCGCGTAGCAGACGCAGGCCTTCGTGGAGGTCCAGCCCCAGGTCTGGCCCTGCTCGGCCACGAGCAGCAGCGGCACCACGCCGACGGCGATGGTGAGCGCGCCCCACCAGTCGATGCGATGATCGCGCCGGTTGTGCGGGAGGTTCAGCACCTTGGCGACGACGAACAGCGCGATGATGCCGACCGGCACGTTGACCAGGAACACCCAGCGCCAGCCGGCGATGCCCAGGATGCTGCCGCGGCCCGCGAGGAAGCCGCCGATCAGCGGGCCGAGCACGCTGGAGGATCCGAACATCGCGAGCATGTAGCCCTGGTACCGGGCCCGCTCGCGGGGCGGCACGATGTCACCGATGATCGCCAGCGCCAGTGACATCAGACCGCCCGCGCCGATGCCCTGGAAGGCCCGGAAGGCGGAGAGCTCCGTCATCGAGGTGGCGAACGAGCAGGCCGCCGAGCCCGCGATGAAGATCGTGATGGCCGCCAGGAAGAAGGGTTTGCGGCCATAGAGGTCGGACAGCTTGCCGTACAGCGGCGTGCTGATGGTGGAGGTGATCAGATACGCGGTGGTGACCCACGCCTGCGCGCTGAGTCCGTGCAGGTCGTCGGCGATCGTGCGGATCGAGGTGCTGACGATGGTCTGGTCGAGCGCCGCCAGGAACATCCCCAGCATCAGGCCGCTGAGGATCGTCATGATCTGGCGGTGTGTCAGCCTGCCGGCCGGCGCCGACGCGGATATCGCTCCGGTTTCCCCACGGGCCGGGGATGCGGACGTGGTCATGCGTGCGGATCTCCTTGCCTCGCCTCGCCGGCCGGGCCCAGCCCGGCTCCGAGGCCTGTGTACATGCGGTCGACCAGGTCGCCGTCGCGGTGCTTCAGCGGACGGGGGACGGCCGTCGCCCCAGGTTCCGTTGCTTGCGGCTACCAACTGAGTGTAGATCCCGGCCCGGGCAGGCCGTGTCACATGGGGCCCCGGCACCGGAACGGCGTCCTCAGGGCATGGCCAGCCATCCGATCACGCCCGTCACACCGAAGACGGCGAAACCGATGCCGCACGCCTTGAGCAGCCGGCTCAGCATCCGGCCGGCCCCCGGTGACCACAACGCCGCGCCGATCCGTCCGCCCAGCCGCGGCATCACGGTGGAGAACGCGCCGCACAGGGCGGTCAGGCCGGCGACGAGTGCCACCACGCAGGCGCAGATCCCGGCCAGCCGCCCGGCCGTCGGGGCCACCCCGACCAGATAGCAGTGGCCGCCCGCGTCGTGCTGGACCGGCATGACCGTCCCGACCTCGTAGGAGTCGCCGATGGAGGCGAACTGGTCGACCACATGATGATCGTCGGAGCGGAAGAGGCCGTAGCAGTCGGTATGGCGCTGTTTGCCGGTGCCCGTGGTCTCGCAGGTCTCTATCTTCAGCAGCCCGGGGGTGCCGGACATGCGCGTGGAGTACTTCAGGCCGTCGGCGAGACCCACGCCCCCGCCGAGCCCGAGGCCGCCGAACAGCACCCCGATGAACAGCATGCACAGCGTCGTCGCGATGCGGCCCGGCACCGTCTTCGGTGCACTGTCGGCCTTCACCCGGTGCCCCCGTCCCGCCCTCACCGTCTCACGTCTCCCCGCCTGCCGGATGCCGGTCCGGCCGGTCATGATGCCACCGGCCACGGGGCTGCCGACGCAGCACCCCGACGGACCACACCGGACCCACACAGATCATGCGAGGCGGCGGGGGAAACGGGCGGAACCGCCCGGGTCGATCGGTGTCCGGGTCCTCCATCGGGAGCCCCCGATCCTCCTCCCGCGAACCGACGCCGAGCCCCGGGAGGGGGTCGTGGGTGTGACGCCACCCATAGGACGCAGATCACGTCCTAGGCGAGGCCGTAGAACCACCACCCGACTGAGCTGCACAGAAATCTCCATAACGGCTCATTTCGGACATTCCTCCGTAGTCGGGTAGTACGTCACATCATTGCGCCTCGTCAAACCCGTGGCTAAACATTGCTGTCGTCGCCGGGAGCCACCGGCCGGACCGAGCGGGATTCCGCCGGCCCCGCCCGCTCCCGACGCAGTACGGGGCCCCGCCCCACGCCACCGCGACCGACAGCGGCCGGCGCCGACGACGTCCTTCCGTGGAGAGTTCCTTCCGTATGACCATGACTGCCCGCACCCGCATCGCCCGTCTGCGCACCCTCGCCCTCACCGGCATCACCACCACGGGCGCCGCGGCCGCCGCCCTCACGCTGATGCCGACGAACGCACAGGCCGCCGAAGCGAC